>JAXDPV010000146.1:0-10164 GCA_034668185.1 Actinomycetota bacterium | reverse complement strand
GACCACGGCGACCACGGGCTTGGTCATGCCGGCACCAGCGCCTTCCGCAGGGCGTGGCCGTCGGTGGCCACCACCTCGACCGGCCTGGGGAGGTCGGCGGGGGTGGTGCCGTCGAGGAAGGTGCCGTTCGACAGGCACACATCGGGCAGCAGGTAGCGGTCGCCTTCCGGCTCGGCGGCCAGCACCCGGGCGAGGTCTTCGCCCACCATCAGCCCGGCCACGCCGATGTTGCCCCCGAAGAACGTGTTCTCGACGGCGATCACCCGCACGTCCTCCCGACCAGCCAGCAGCGGCCCGAGCACCGCGGCCCCGTACTCGCCGGTGAGCACGGCCGTTTGGGAAGCTCCAGTGCGCAATGGCGTAGTAGCGCTTCCCAAACGAGGGGCACGGTAGCCCTCGGCGGGGGCGCCCTCGACCCAGGCGAAGAACCCGGGCTTCACGCCCCCGGCCACGTCGGTGGCGCCGGCGAACTCGGCCTCGAAGGTGCGGACGATGCCGATGCCGTTCTCGTGCTGGGGGAAACCGTCGTAGGCCGACGCCGGCGGGAACGGGCGTTGGGCCAGGAGGTAGTACTCGTCGGCGGCGTAGACGAGGCGGCGGCCGAGAACGTCGAGGAACGTGGCCTGCCAGGCCTCGACGACGTCGAGGACGGCCCGGGCCTCGTCCACGGTGTGCGACCGCATGGCCGGCTCGTTCGAGTAGCGGCTGATGCCGAGGGGCACGGCGCACATGGTGGCCAGCTCGGGGTATTCGTCGAGCACGCCGGCGAGGGTGTCGTCGAGGATGGCGCCGTCGTTGAGACCGGGGCAGACGACGACCTGGCCGTGGACCTCGACGCCGGCGTCGAGCAACGCCCGCAGCCAGCGCAGCGACGTCGCCCCCCGCCGGTTGCGGAGCATCCGGGTGCGGACCTCGGGGTCGGTGGCGTGGATGCTGACGAACAGCGGGCTGAGGCCTTCGGTGACGACCCGTTCGAGGTCGGCCTCGGTGAAGCGGGTCAGGGTGGTGAAGTTGCCGTAGAGGAACGACAGCCGGTAGTCGTCGTCCTTCAGGTACAGGCTCTTCCGCAGGCCGGGCGGTAGCTGGTAGATGAAGCAGAACTCGCAGTGGTTGTCGCAGGTGCGGACCTGGTCGAACAGGGCCGAGCTGACCTCGATGCCGAGGAGCTCGCCCTCGGCCTTCTCGACGGTGATGGTGAGCTCGAGCCCGCCCCGGTCGACGGCCAACTCGAGGTCGGCCTCGTCGGCCAGCAGGCGGTACTGGATGACGTCGCGCGGCTGTTGGCCGTTCATGGCGACGACCTCGTCGCCAGGCAGCACGCCGGCCCGGGCGGCCGGCGAATCGGGCGCGACGGCCGTCACCCGGGGCAGTGACATGGCTGCCAGTGTACGGGTCGGGGGCCTCCTATCCTGTCGGCGTGCCCGTCGAACGTGTGTTGTTGGCCGCTCCGCGTGGCTTTTGCGCCGGCGTGGAGATGGCCATCAAGGCGCTGGCCTGGATGGTTCGGGTGTTCGAGCCGCCCGTCTACTGCTACCACGAGATCGTCCACAACCGGCTGGTGGTCGACCGCTTCCGTGAGCTGGGCGTGGTCTTCGTCGACGACGTGGCCGAGGTGCCGCCGGGGGCGCCGCTGATGCTGTCGGCCCACGGCACCGCCCCTTCGGTGGTGGCCGCGGCCCGGGCCAACGGGGGCGTGGTGGTCGATGCCGTGTGCCCGCTGGTGACCAAGGTCCACCACGAGGTGAAGGTGCGGGCCGGGCGGGGCTACACCGTCCTCTACATCGGCCACGAAGGCCACGATGAGGCCGTCGGGACGATGGCGGTGGCGCCGTCGTCGGTGCGCCTGGTCGAGCACGAGTCGGATATCGACGCGCTCGACCTCGACGCCGACGCGCCCGTGGCCCTGCTGGCCCAGACGACCCTGGCCATGCAGGACTGGGCCGGCGTGCGCGACCGTGCCGCCGAGCGGTTCCCCCAGCTCTGGATGCCGGGGCGCTCCGACCTGTGTTTCGCCACCACCAACCGCCAGACGGCGTTGCGGGCCATCGCCGATGCCGCCGACGCCGTGATCGTGATCGGCTCGGAGAACTCGTCGAACACCTTGGCCCTGGAGAAGACGGCCCGGGCCGTGGGGTGCTCGGCGGTGTACCGGGTGAACTCGGCCGACGAGGTCCCGGCCGGGTTGAGCGGTGTCGTGGGCGTGACCGCGGGGGCGTCGGCGCCCGAGGAGCTCATCGAGGCGGTGGTCGCCCGGCTGGCCCCGGTGCATGGCGTCGAGGTGGTCGAGGTCACCAGCGAGGAGGAGTATTTCCCCCCGCCCCGGGAGCTGCGGACGCTGCTGGCCGAGCGGGGGCTGGGCTCGGCGCTGGCCGACGACCGGGCCGTTTCCGCCAGCGACGTGCTCGCCGACCTGCCCCGGCCGTAAGCTTTCGGCCATGGCCAAGACCTTCACCCGAATGGACGAATCCACCCAAGAGGAGTGGATGGAGATCGGTCGGCAGACGTTCGAGAACCAGGGTCGGGTGGCCGACGCCGTGCTCTCGCTGCTGCGCTCCCTGTCGACGATCGTCGACGGGTTCGCCACCGACCAGCTCACCCATTGCCTGCAGACCGCGACCCGCGCCGAGCAGGCCGGCGCCGATACCGAGGTGGTGGTCGCCTCGCTCTGCCACGACATCGGCAAGGCGATCTCGGTGCTCAACCACCCGGCCATCGCCGCCGAGATCCTCAAGCCCTATGTGCGGGCCGAGGTCTACGAGATGATCCTCGCCCACCAGGACTTCCAGGGCCGCCACTACTACGCCCACTTCGGCAAGGACACCAACGCCCGCGAGGCCCACCGCGACCGCCTCGATCCCGAGACGTTCTCGCTGGCCGAGCGTTTCGCCGACGAGTGGGACCAGACCTCGTTCGACCCCGACTACCCCACCAAGCCCCTCGAGCACTTCGAGCCGCTGGTGCGCGAGATCTTCGGGGCGCCGAAGTCGTTCTAGCTACACCTTCTTCTGGGCCTCGTCGAAGAGGCGTTGGAGCTCGGCCTTCAGCCGCTCGTTGAGTTCGTGTACCGCCCGCCTCGGGGCCTTGCCGTTGGTGGTGGGCTCGGGGTAGAGGGGCGGGCCGATGACGAGGTGGACCTTGACCGGCTTGATGAACTTGGCGCCCTTGGGCATGGCCGGCTCGGAGCCGCCGATGCCGACCGGGACGATGGGTGCGCCGGTCTTGGTCGACAGGTAGGCCGCGCCCTCGAACATCTCGTCGACGATCGGGCCCGAGCGCCTCGTGCCCTCGGGGAACAGGACGAGGGGCTCGCCACCCTCCAGGACCTCCATGCACTTGCGGATGGCCTCGCGGTCGGCGGCGCCCCGGTTGACGGGGAAGCCGCCCATGGCGTCGAAGAAGGCGGCCGACGCCTTGTACTTCCACATCTCCTGCTTGCCCATGTAACGCAGCCGCCGGCGGGTCACGGCCGCGACCAACGGCGAGTCGATGTTCGACCGGTGGACCGGGCTCAGAATGAACGGCCCGTGCTTGGGTATGTGCTCACGCCCCTCGACGGATTCCCGCCAGAACACTTTGCAGAACCCCACCACCACGTAACGCACGAAGTAGTAGAGCGCCAACTGTCCTGCCCGTCTCACCGTCTTCACAGCTTGCCGAGCACCTCCTCCACGATGTCGGAAATCCGCCGACCGGTGGTGTCGATCACGAGGGCGTCGTCGGCCGCCATCATCGGTGACACCGCCCTGGATGCGTCGTGGTGGTCGCGCCTGGCGATGTCGACGGCCACGGCCTCGCCCGCTTCTCTGGCCCGCCGGCGGAGGCGCTCGACCTCGTCGGCCACGAGGTACACCTTGAGCTCGGCGTCGGGGAAGACCACGGTGCCGATGTCGCGCCCTTCGATCACGCCGCCACCGTGTTCGACCGCCCACTGCTGCTGGCGGCGCACCATTTCCTTGCGGACCTCGGGGTTGGCGGCCACCGTGCTCACCGCCTTGGTGACCTCGGGCCCGCGGATGGCGGCGGTGGCGTCCTCGCCGTCGACGGTGACTATGTCGGCCACGTCGATGACGACGTCGGGGGCGAGGGCGGCGACGGCCTCGAGGTCGTGGACGTCGATCCCCCGGCGCAGGGCGGCGAAGGTGACCGAGCGGTACATGGCGCCGGTGTCGAGGTAAGCGAGCCCGAGGTGGGCGGCCACGGCTTTGGCAATGGTGGACTTGCCGGAACCGGCCGGCCCGTCGATGGCGATCACCCGCATGGCGCCGCCGACCCTACCGGCCCCTCGACCTGAGCTGGTCGAGGTCGTGGAAGTAGTCGGGGTAGGTCTTGGCCACGACCCCGGGGTCGGCGATCTCGATACCGGGGACGACCAGGCCGAGGAGGGCGAAGCTCATGGCCATGCGGTGGTCGTCGTAGGTCTCGATGCGACCGGCGGTGGGGCGTCCTGGGTACACGGTGAAGCCGCCTTCGGCCTCGGCGACCTCGATGCCGAGCCGGCCGAGCTCGGTGCGCACGGCTTCGATGCGGTCGGTCTCGTGGCCCCGTATGAACTCGACGCCGGTGATGGTGGTCGGGGCGTCGGCGAAGACGGCGACGACGGCCAGGGTGAGGGCCATGTCGGGGAGGTCGGCCAGGTCGGCGTCGATGCCCCGCAGTTGTCGTGGTCCGACGACGGTGGTGCGGTCGGCGGCCCGCTCGACGGTGGCGCCCATGCGTTCGAGGAGGTCGACGAACTTGGCGTCGCCTTGCAGGTTGCCGGTGCCGATGCCTTCGACGGTCACCCGCCCGGCGGTGATGGCGGCGGCGGCGAAGAAGTAGCTGGCGGCGCTGGCGTCGGGCTCGACGGCGTAGTCGGCGGCCCGGTATCCCTTGCCGGCGCCAAAGGCCTCCATCACCGATCGGGTGAGCTCGACGTAGGGCTTGGAGACGAGGGGCGTGGTCAGCGCGATGTCGAGGCCGCCGGCGAACAGCGGACCGGCCAGCATGAGGGCCGAGAGGAACTGGCTCGTCATGTGGCCAGGCACCTCGACCTGGCCGCCGCGCGCACCGCCCTGGATGACGACCGGAAGGTGACCGGGCTCGCCCTCGTCGGTGACGACCGCGCCGATGGATCGCAGGGCGTCGAGCAACGGCCCCATCGGCCGGGCCCGCAGCGGTGCGCCTCCGTCGAGGCGGTAGCGGCCGCCACCTGCGGCCAGCACCGGTGCGAGGAAGCGGGCGGTCGTGCCCGAGAGGTTGGCCCAGATGTCGGCCTCGGCCGGCAGCCGCCCGCCGTTGCCGGTGATCGTCAACGTGGTGCCCTCGGCTTCGACCTTCGCCCCCAATTGCTGCACCGCCGCGACCATGGCGTCGGTGTCGTCGGCCTGCAACACGCCGGTGAGCACCGACGTGCCCTCGGCCATGGCCGCGCACAGCACCGCCCGGTTGGTGATGCTCTTCGACCCCGGCACCCGCACCACCGCGTCCGGCGGCGCGGCCAACGGCTCGATCACCATGCCGGCCGGTCACTTTTGGCCGCCAAAACCGCCCGATCGGGTGCATCTGGCGGCCAAAAGTGACCGATCGTCGGGGGCGGCGACGGCGGCGTCACGGCGCCAGGGGCTGGACGGCGGGGCGGTAGCCGCGGGCCATGAACGCGCCCCGCAGGAGGTCGGCGGAGTTGGCGTCGACGACCAGCAACAGCACGCCGCGGTCGCCCTCGGCCGAGTGGGCGATCTCGAGGTCTTCGATGTTGACGCCGAGGTCGCCGGCCAACGTCGTCACCTCGGCCAGCACGCCGGGCCGGTCGGGGATGGGGACGCGCACCTCGACCAGGTCTTCGGCCCGGGCGGCGCGGGTCGGGAGGTTGACCCGGGCGTGGCGGGCCCGTTCGAGGGTGTGCAGCAACGAAGAACGATCGCCCGAGCCGACGACGTCACGCAGCCCCGACAACGTGTCGAGCAGGCCGTCGAGCACGGCGACGATGGCGTCGCGGTTCTCGGCGCAGATGTCGGGCCAGATGCCGGGGTGGCCGGCGGCGATGCGGGTCATGTCGCGGAAGCCACCGGCGGCGAGGCGCAACAACGTGGTGTGCTCCTCGGCACCGGCCGCGGCCAACGTCATCAGCGCCGCCGCCGTCAGGTGGGGCACGTGCGACACCACCGCGACGAGCTGGTCGTGGCGGTCGGGGGGGATGGCCAACACGTCGGCGCCCAGCGACGACAGCACCGACTGCAGCCGGGCGTAAGCCGAGGCATCGGTCGTGGCCGTCGGCGTCAGCACCCACGTCGCCCCTTCGAACAACGTGGCGTCGGCGCCGTCGACGCCCTCCTGCTCCGAGCCGGCCATCGGGTGCCCGCCGACGAAACGGGGATGGTCGACGGCGGCCACGATCGGCCCCTTCACGCTGCCGACGTCGGTCACGATGCCGCCGCCGCCGACCAACGCACGGGCCTCCTCGGCCACAGCCGAAACCGGCGTGGCCACGAAGGTGATCTCGGCCGTCGGGTCGTCGCCCACGGCATCCAACGCCCCCAGCTCCAAGGCGCGCGCCGCCCGCGACGGATCACGGTCGCGACCGGTGACGTGCCATCCACGGGCCCGCAACGCCATCCCGATGGACCCGCCGATGAGACCGGTCCCGACGACCGCGGCCCTATTCGGGGAGGTCATCGCGGAGGCCCTTGGCCCCCTCGAGGTACACGTGGTGGAGCTCGCCCCGGCCCTTCTCGGTCGTGATGTGCATCATCACCCGCACGCACATGGGGGTGGCCCCGACGATGTCGAGCTCGCGGGCGCAGATCAGCGGTACGTCGCCGAAGCCGACGCTGCGGGCCGCGGTGGCCGGGAACACCGAGTGGATGTCGTCGGTGGCGGTGAACAGGATGCTGATGAGGTCGTCCTTGCCCACGCCGTTGTCGTCCATCATCCGCTGCAGGAGCGTGGTGACCCGGGTGTTGAGCTGCTCGGGCGTGTCGGTGTCGACGGTGGTCGCACCCCGGAGGGCTCGGACGGCGGGGGGCGCGGCGGGCATCGCCGGGCGAGGTTAGTTGGCCGCCCCGAGGCCCCTGACCTCTTTGGCCTCCAGCACCCGCCACTCCCCCGGCTTGAGCCGGCGGTCGGCGATGGGTCCGATGCGGGTGCGGACGAGGCGGACGACCGGGTGGCCGACGGCCTCGCACATCCGCCGCACCTGGCGGTTGCGGCCTTCGTGGATGGTGATGCGGATGACGGCGGGGTCGATCGACGCCACCCTGGCCGGCGCGGTGGGCGGCTCGCCGTCGCCCAGGTCGACGCCTTCACGCAGGCGGCGGAGGGCGGCGGGCGAGGGCGAGCCCCCCGAGACCTCGACGACGTACTCCTTCTCCACGCCGAACGACGGGTGGGTGAGGCGGTGGGTCAGGGCGCCGTCGTTGGTGAGGATGAGCAGGCCCTCGGTCTCGGCGTCGAGGCGGCCAACGGGGAAGACGCGGGGCTCGGTCGGGACCAGGTCGACGACGGTGGGCCGGCCGTGGGTGTCGGCCGCGGTCGTGACCACCCCGGCGGGCTTGTTCAGCAGGTAGTAGACGAGGCCGGGGGCGACGGGCACGAGGCCGCCGTCGACCTCGATGAGGTCGGTGGCCGGGTCGACCCGGCGGCCGAGGATGGCGACCTCGCCGTTGACCGTGACCCGGCCCTCGGCGATCAGCTCCTCGCACGCCCGCCGTGAGGCCAGGCCGGTGCGGGCGAGGACCTTCTGCAGCCGGTCGCCCTCGCCTTCGCCCTCGGTCACGAAGGTTCGCTGAGGCCCTGCTCCAACGCTTCGACCACCTCGGCCCCGGGCACGAACTCGCCGAGGGGCGGCAGCTCACGCAACGAGTCGAGGCCCAGCTTCTCGAGGAAGAGGGGCGTGGTGCCGTAGAGCACGGCCTGGCCGGGCCCCGGGTCGCGGCCGACCTCGTCGACGTAACCCCGGAGCTGGAGGGTGCGCATGACGCCGTCGACGTTGACGCCCCGGATGGCCGACACCTGGGCCCGGCTCACCGGCTGCTTGTAGGCGACGATGGCGAGGGTTTCGAGGGCCGCGGCCGAGAGGCGGGCGCTCTGGCCTTCGAGCACGAAGCGCTCGACGTACGGGGCCAGGTCGGTGTGGGTCTGGTAGCGGTAGCCGCCGGCGACCCGTGCGAGGACGAAGCCCCGGTCGTCGACCTGGTAGCGGGTGGCCAGCTCGGCGCAGATCTCCTCGACCCGCGCCGTCGGGATCTCGAGGACCTGGGCCAGCAGGTCGGGGGGGATGGGCTCGTCGGCCACCATGAGGATGGCTTCGATCGCCCGTTCGACTTCGGAGGCCATCAGCCCTCGTAGCTGTCGACCAGCTCCCGATCGACGGCGGCGATGCCGGCGGTGTCGCCGATCCACGTGATCTCGATGTCGCCGAAGCGCTGGCCCTGGTCGAGGTTGATGAGGCCCTGCTTGTAGAGCTCGAGGACGGCGAGGAAGCGGACGATGATCTCCAGGCGTTCGACCAGTTGGCCGGTGAGGCGGCGGAAGCTGATCTTGCCCACCCGGGGCAGCTCGTCGGCCAGCTCGTCGATGGCCTCCCACACGCTCAGGCGGATGGGGGCGACGTGCTCGAGGTCGACCTTGGTGACCGGCTTGGGGCTGATGGCCTTGAGGTAGGCCTTGTGGAGTTGGGCCGGCGTGACCCCGTCGAGGAGGTCGGGGGTGAGGCCGAGGAACTGCTCTTCCATGCCGGCCCGGCGGGCGTAGGAGCGCTCGGCCCGTTCGGCCATTCGCTGGAGGGCGGCCGATGCGTCCTTGAACGTCTTGCACTCGAGGAGGCGGGAGAGGAGCAGGTCGCGCTGCTCCCACAGGCCGAACTCCTCGTCGAGGTCGATGTCGTCGGAGCCGGGCAGGAGGCGGCGGGTCTTGAGCTCGACCAGGGTGGCCGCGATCAGGAGGAACTCGGTGGCCACGTCGAGGTCGAGGGTGTCGAGCTTCTGGAGCTCGGCCAGGTAGGCGTCGACGATGCGCGCCAGGTCGACCTCCCACAGCTCGACCTGCTCCCGCAGGATGAGGTGGAGGAGGAGGTCGAAGGGCCCCTCGAACACAGGGGTCGCCACCTCGTAGGCCATCGGGTCGATCGTACCGGGGCGGCGGCGGCGGTTGGTGCATCCAGGGGCGCACGTAGGCTGCGGGCGTGACACGAGTCCTCTCGGGCATCCAGCCCACCGGCGAGATCCACCTTGGCAACTACGTGGGTGCGATCCGCCAGTGGGCGGCCGACCAGCACTCGCACGACTCGCTGTTCTGCGTGGTCGACCTGCACGCCCTCACCATCGAGATCGACCCGGCCGAGCTGCGGGCCAAGACGCTGGAGGTGACCGCGATCCTGCTCGCCGCCGGGCTCGACCCCGACGTCTGTACGTTGTTCGTGCAGTCCCACGTGCCCGAGCACACCCGGCTGGGGTGGTTGCTCGAATGCGTGGCCTCGGTCGGCGAGCTGCGGCGGATGACCCAGTTCAAGGACAAGACCGCCCGTGGCGGCGAGGGGGCGGCCCGGGTCGGGCTGTTCACCTACCCGGTGCTGCAGGCCGCCGACATCCTGCTGTACGACACCGATCGGGTGCCGGTCGGCGCCGACCAGCGCCAGCACCTGGAGCTGGCCCGTGACGTGGCCCAGCGCTTCAACCAGCGTTACGGCTCCACCTTCGTCGTGCCCGATGCCGCCATCCCTTCGGTCGGTGCCCGGGTCATGGACCTGCAGGACCCGACGATGAAGATGTCGAAGTCGCGCTCGTCGCCCCAGGGCAAGGTGTTGGTGTTGGAGCCGCCCGAGGTGATCTCCAAGAAGGTCAAGCGGGCCGTCACCGACAACGAGGTCGAGGTCCGTTACGACCGGGTCCACAAGCCGGGCGTGGCCAACCTGCTCGAGCTGCTGGCCGTGGCCACCGACCGCACCCCCGCCGACGTCGCCGCCGGCTATTCGCAGTACGGCCCCCTGAAGTCCGACGCCGCCGCCGCCGTGGTCGAGTTCCTGCGCCCGTTGCAGACCCGCTTCAAGGAGCTCGCCTCCGACCCCGGCTACGTCGCCGACGTGTTGGCCAAGGGCGCCGACAAGGCCGAAGCCATCGCCTCGGTCACCTACGACCGCGCCGCCCTCGCCATGGGGTTGCTGCCCCGCCACTGACCTCGCTTTCGGCCAAT
>JAXDPV010000145.1:0-6446 GCA_034668185.1 Actinomycetota bacterium | reverse complement strand
GTCGGAGCGGGCCGCGCTGTGGCGCTCGACGTTGAACGGCCACGGCGAGGCGTTGGCCCTCGACCCCGGCGAGGTGACCCAGCACTTCCGGCTCACGCCCGAGCAGGTGACCCGCGCCGCCCAGGCGGCCCAGCTCGAAGCGGTGGTCGCGGGTGGCGCGCTCGAGCCCGATCACCTGCGTTCGGGGGCGCGGTCGCAGAACGCCGCCGGGCTCGAGAACCTGGCCAAGCGCATCGTCCCCAAGGTCGGGTGGGTCGACCTGGTGCTGCCGACCAACACCTTGCTCGGCCTGCAGGAGCTGGCCGGCCGGGCCCGCAACCGCGATCGGGTCATCGACGAGTGGGGAATGCGCCCCGGCGGCGGGCGGGGCCGGGGCATTACCGGCCTGTTCGCCGGCGACTCGGGCACGGGCAAGACGATGTCGGCCGAGGTCATCGCCGGCGAGCTCGGCCTCGACCTCTACGCCATCAACCTGGCCACCGTCGTCGACAAGTACGTGGGCGAGACCGAGAAGAACCTCGAACGCATCTTCTCCGAAGCTGACGGCATCAACGGCGTGCTGCTGTTCGACGAGGCCGACGCCATCTTCGGCAAGCGGTCGGAGGTGCGCGACGCCCACGACCGTTACGCCAACATCGAGACGGCGTACCTCCTGCAGCGGATGGAGTCGTTCGACGGGCTGGCCATCTTGTCGACCAACCTCCGGGCCAACCTCGACGAGGCCTTCGCCAGGCGGCTCGACGCCGTCATCGACTTCGCCCTCCCCGACGCTTCGTTCCGGGAACTGCTGTGGGACCGCTGCCTGTCGGCCGACGTGCCCCGGGGCGACGACCTCGATCTGAAGTTCGCCTCCGAGCGCTTCGAGCTGTCGGGCGGCAACATCCGCTCGATCGCCATCACCGCCGCCTACTTCGCGGCCGAGACCGGCCGCCCGGTCACCATGCTCGACCTCATGCGGGCCACCCAGCGCGAGTACCGCAAGCTCGGCCGGCTGTGCGTCGAGTCGGAGTTCGGACCGTGGTACTCGCTCGTCATGGCGTGAGGGTGACCTCGACCGGCAGCGAGCGGACGGCCGCCACCCGGTCTGGGTAGCACGAGGTCGCGCCGGAACCCCCCTCCAGTCGCCGTTTGGGAAGCGCCAGTACGCAATGGCGTAATGGCGCTTCCCAAACTCGTGGCAGAGCGGTGGGCGACGCGCAACCCGCCGCCACCGCATGGGCCGACACCATGGCAGATGCCCCAAAGGGCAACAAGGAGACGCTGCGCGGGCAAGGCCGGTGGCCGTACACTGATCAAGACCCTCGGAGGTGCGCGCCATGGCGGAATACGACCTGGTCCAGGACGTCAACTATGGGCAGAAGCCCAAGGAGTCGAAGGAGGCCTCTACCGAGGCCAACGACTCCACCACCGTGGCCAAGGCCATCGAACACGGCCGGGCCGATGCCCTGGGCTCGAAAGGCGCACTGCATCTGCAACGCAGCGCGGGCAACGCCGCCTTCGGCGCGCTCGTCCAGCGGTCGGGCGAAGGTGAGGGCGAGACCGAGCAGGAGAACCCGGTCAAGCAGGTCGTCAACAACGGGGGCGGCGGCTCGCTCGACCCCGGCGTGCGCTCGAAGATGGAGTCGAGCCTCGGCTACGACTTCGGCGGGGTGAAGGTCCACACCGACGGCCAGGCCGCGGCCGCGGCCAAGTCGGTACAGGCCCAGGCGTTCACCGTCGGCAACAACGTCGTCTTCAACGAGGGCAAGTACAGCCCGGGCACGCCCGAGGGCCAACGCATCATCGCCCACGAGCTCACCCACGTGGTGCAGCAGAGCCAGGGCGACGTCGCCGGCGAGTCGAGGGGCGGCGGCATCAAGGTGTCCGACCCGTCCGACCCGTTCGAGCGCCAGGCCGAGTCGACCGCCGACGCGGTGATGTCGGGCGGGACCACGCCGGCGTCGATGTCGGCGTCGGCCGGCGGCGTCCAGACCCTGCCCCTCCAGCGGGCCGAGTCGGAGTCGGAAGAGGTCGAGGACGAAGGCGTCCAGCGGGCCGAGGAAGAGTCTCAGGAAGAAGAGAACGAGGAGTCGGCCCAGACCCTCGCCGAGACCAACGTCCAGCGCGAAGAAGAGGACGAGGGCGAGTCCGAGGAGTAAGCCAGCGCCGCTTTCGGCCACGAACGCGTGCCATGAGGCGCGCTAGTGGCCGAAAGCGAAGTCGTGGCCGGTGCCCGAAGAGGCACCGAAACCTTCCCTCAGCATCGCCCCCATGGGCCTAGGAACTCGGCCCAGAACGCGAAAAGGTCGTGGGGATCGTCCTGGTCGCGATGAGGAGGAGGCCCATGCCTCAATATCTGTCCCCTGGTGTCTACGTCGAAGAGATCGACGGCGGCGCCCGTCCCATCGAGGGAGTCGGCACTGCTGTCGCCGCCTTCGTCGGTCTGGCCGCACGCGGCCCCTTCAACGAACCGATGCTCGTCACGAACTGGGGACAGTTCGTCACGACCTTCGGTGATTTCATCGAGGGCTCGTACCTCGCGCACTCCGTCTACGGCTACTTCCAGAACGGCGGTGGCATCGCCTACATCGTGCGCATCGGCGCCGACGGTGAAGGCAGCCAGCCCGCCGCTCGCGGCGAGCTCACGGCCGGCGACGGCAAGGGCCTTCCCTACCGCGTCAGCGCCATCGAGTCCGGTGCCGCCGGCAACGACATCACCGTCGAGGTCCAGCACCCCGAGGGCGAAGGTGCGGCCGACGACGCCTTCACCATCGTCGTCAAGAAGGGCAACAAGCCCGAGGAGACGTTCCCCGACCTGACCACCAAGAAGGGCAAGCAGAACGCGGTCTCGGTCGTCAACGCCACGTCCAAGCTGATCCGCCTCGAAGAGGCGACCAGCGGCGGCGCGCTCGAGCGCCCGGCCAAGGGCAACGTCGGCCTCGCCGGCGGCAGCGCTTCGGCCGCACCGGCCCGGGTGGAGGCGGCCGACTACGTCGGCGACGTCGCCCAGCGCACCGGCTTCGGCGGCCTCGAGGCCATCGAAGAGGTCACGATGCTCTGCGTCCCCGACCTCACCGCCGCCTACGAGCAGGGCCACGTCAACGGCGAGGGCTTCCAAGCGGTGCAGCTCGCCATGATCAGCCATTGCGAGCTGATGGGCGACCGCATGGCGATCCTCGACCCGCCCCCCGGCATGAACGCCCAGCAGATCAAGGAGTGGCGGGTCGACAAGGCCGGCTACGACTCCAAGTACGCCGCGCTCTACTGGCCCCGCATCAAGGTGCTCGACCCGCTCTCGGGCCAGAACATCTTCGTGCCGCCGTCGGGCCACCTCGCCGGCCTGTGGTCCCGCACCGACAACGAGCGGGGCGTCCACAAGGCACCGGCCAACGACGTCCTGCGTGGTGCCGTGAGCCTCGAGCTCAACATCACCAAGAACGAGCAGGACCTGCTCAACCCCGAGGGCATCAACTGCATCCGTGCCTTCCCGGGCCGCGGCATCCGCGTGTGGGGTGCCCGCACCCTGTCGAGCGATCCGGCGTGGAAGTACATCAACGTCCGCCGCCTGTTCAACTACCTCGAGAAGTCGATCCAGATGAACACCGACTGGGTCGTGTTCGAGCCGAACGACCAGGCGCTGTGGTCGAAGATCCGGCGCACCATCGCCGGCTTCCTCGTGATGGAGTGGCGCAAGGGCGCCCTGTTCGGCGCCACGCCGGACGAGGCCTTCTACGTCAAGTGCGACGACGAGACCAACCCGGCGGAGGGCATCTCCCTCGGCCAGGTCGTGTGCGACATCGGCGTGGCGCCGGTCAAGCCGGCCGAGTTCGTCATCTTCCGCCTCCAGCAGCTCGAGGGCGGCGTTTCCCTGGTCGGCGAGTAAGAGAACGAGAACGAGGAGCTAGGAGCAGATATGGGTGCATGGAGTATGCCGGGCGGCGACGCCCTCATTGCCAACGCCTTCAAGGTCGAGGTCGGCGGCAAGGCCATCAACGTGAAGGAGGTGGGTGGTCTGAAGAAGGAGTTCGACATGATCGAGGTCAAGACGCAGACCATCACCGGGCAGTACGTGCTGCGCAAGATCCCGGGTCGGGAGAAGCCGGTCACGGTCACCATCACGCGGGCCCTGACCGACGACGACATGTTCGACAAGTGGATGGAAGCCATCAAGAAGGGCGCCGTCGACCGCCGTGTCGTGGTCGTGTCCGTCTTGACGCCGGGCGACACCACGCCGGTGAAGAGCTACACCATCAAGGACTGCCAGCCGTCTTCCGTCGAGGTCACCTCGGTGCAAGCGGGTGGTACCTCCGCCCTGGACGAGAAGATCACCCTGCAGGGCTGGGAGATGGACATCAAGAAGGGCGGTTGACCTAGATGCGCAGGGCCATCCCGAACGCACCGGGGGTCCCGCTCGACGACGACATGGAGCAGGAGACGGGGGCGCCGGCGGTTTCGTCGGCGCCCTCCCTCCGCACGGAGTACGCCTTCGAGTTGCCCCGGGGCTATCTCGACTATCGCGGCGTGCTCCACCGGCGCGGCATCATGCGGATGGCGACGGCGCGAGACGAGCTCGAGCCGTTGTCCGACGCACGGGTCATGGCCCGGCCGGCGTACCTGACGGTGGTGTTGCTCGCCCGGGTCATTTCCCGGCTTGGGTCGATGGAGGACCACGAGGTCAACGTCGACGTCATCGAGAATCTCTTCGCCTCCGACCTGGCGTTCTTGCAGGACCTCTACCGGCGGATCAACCAGGAGGGCCACACCCGCGCCGCGGTCGCGTGCCCCTCCTGCCAACACGAATTCACGGTCGACGTGGCCGGTGGTCGCCCGGGGGGATCGTGACGTACGCGGTGCCTCAGCTCTTCGAGGAGATCGCGTACGTCGCCTACCACTTCCACTGGGACCACGGCGAGATCATCGACCTCGAGCACTTCCGCCGCCGGCAGTTCGTCCGCGAGATCGCCAAGATCAACAAGCGGCTGAACGACCTGGCCAAGCAGGAGGACTGAGGCATGGCGTGGTTCCGCCGCGGTGCCGAGTCTCCCTCGCCGGCCGAGGCTGCTCCCGAAGATGACGGCGACCTCATCCGCCAGGAGCGCGCGCCCGTCGGGGACTGGATGACGATGGCGCCCATGGCCCCGACGTTCGGGGCCATGCCGCCGAGCTTCCGCGTCCAGACGGTGGCCGAGATCATGCCCTCGCACCAGAGCCCCCGGCTCTCGGGCGAGATGGGCCACAGCGTCTCGGCCTCGGCGCCGAGCGGCCTGGTCGACGGGCTGGCGGTGTCGACGGGCGCGGTGGCCGCGACCGGCGGGCACGACGACCTGCCCTTGCGCGAACCACACCACGAGGAGCCCGCGGAATCGCCTTTGGCCGCGCTGTCCGTGCGCCCGCTCGCGGCCGTGACCGACCCGGAACCGCTGCCCATCTCGCGGTTGCCCGAGCCGGTGGTGAGCCGGTCGCTCTCCGACGCCGGGCCCGCGGCCGCCCCGACCGCGCCCGCGCCCGCTTTGCCGGAGTCACTGGCGTCGCCGGAGGCACCGCTGGGGAGCGACGCCCGGGTCGGCGGTTTCGGCGCCACCATCGACGACGATGGTGAGGACCTCACCAAGGGTTCCGGCGACCACACCGAGCTCTTCACCCCACAGCCCGACGAGCTGGCGCCCCCGATCCTGCCCCAGGTGCGGCGCGGCGGCGCGCAAGAGCTGCCGGTCATGCCGACGATCGGCGCCTCGCCGCTCGTGGGCGCCGACGCCGGCGATGCCATCGGGTCCGCGGCCCCTCCCGTGAGCAAAGCCGTCGGCCCCGGCGCCGGCTCGCTCCCCCTCGCCCGCGTGGCCGAGCAGGCCGGCGCCCTCACCCCGCCCACGCCGGCTCCCGTCCAACGCCACGCCGACCACGCGCCCACCCCGCCGGCGACTGCTTCCTCCCCCACCGCTCCCGCGCCCGCGGCCGAACCCGACGACGAAGCCCCGCTCCTCGGCTCGTCGTCGCCGTCGCTGGCCGCCAACCCCAACGAGACCGACGACGGACCGCCGGTCCAACGCCGCCTCGACACCGCCGGCCCGGCCCCGACCTCGCTCGAACCTGCGCTCGGCCTTCCCCTTCCCCTGGTCGCCACGCCCCCTCCCTCACCGCCCGCGCCGGCCGACGGCCCCAGCGTTTCGAGGGCGACGGACGACGAGGTCGAGGACGGCGCCACCTCGCCGCTGGTGGGCGACGCCGACCTCGGCGTGCCCGTGGCGCCGGGGTCACCCGGCGACGACGTGAGCGGCGACGCGACCAGCGGTCCCGGGCCGGTGGCGTCGTTGGACCTTCCCCTCGTCGATCCCGCGGCCGGCGGCCCGACCTCGGCGGCGCAGACCAATGACTCCGTGGCGGCGACCGCCGGCGACAGGGCGGCGGCCTCCGGCGGCGACTCCGCGTCGGCCCCGCCAGCGGACTCGGCCGCGGCCGCGCCAGGCGAG
>JAXDPV010000144.1:0-18122 GCA_034668185.1 Actinomycetota bacterium | reverse complement strand
CCGTCCAGCTTCTCGAAGCACGCCAACGTCCGCAGCGTGTCGAAGTAGTCGTCCAAGATCGCCACCCGCATGTCCCCAGCATCGCTCCTTCTTCGTGGCCAGGCCGCGCTTGACCCCGCCTTGGCGAGGGCTCCCTTGTCCCGCGGCTCCGGGTTGGTAGTCGGTTTTGGTCGCCAGAAGCGCCCGATCGGGTGGTTATGGTCGCCACAATCGACCGACAGGCGGCACCGCGCGGCGTGTCCCCTTCTCGTGGCTACTCGACAGAGGTGCCGGCGGAAGCAGAACGGCCGCGGCCTTCGAGGGCGTCGAGGAGGTGCATGGAGATGTCCTGGACGACGATGTCGTCGCGGCCGTTCTCCTTGGTGCCGTCGTCGATCATGATGTAGCAGAACGGGCAGGCGGTGGCGACCCGGGAAGCGCCGGTGGCGATGAGCTCCTGGGAGCGCTCGGTGTTGACCTTCTTGCCGACGTTCTCCTCCATGAACATGCGGGCCCCGCCGGCGCCGCAGCACATGCCCTTGGTGCCGTTGCGGGGAGCTTCGACGATGTCGATGCCCTTCAACGAGCCCAGCACCTTCCGGGGAGCGAGGTACACGTCGTTGTGCCGGCCGAGATAACACGAGTCGTGGTACACGACCCGCTCGTCCAATGAGGCCGAAGACATGTCGAGCGCGCCGGTGTCGATCAGCCACTCGAGGAACTGCGAGTGGTGGACGACCTCGTACTGCCCGCCGAGCTGCGGGTACTCGTTGCCCAAGGTGTTGAAGCAGTGGGGGCACTGGGTGATGATCTTCTTCACGCCCATGCCGTTCATGGTCTCGACGTTCTGCATGGCGAGCATCTGGAAGATGTACTCGTTGCCCGAGCGGCGGGCGGGGTCGCCGGTGCAGTTCTCGTTCGGCCCGAGGATGGCGAAGTCGACACCGGCCCGCTGCAGCAGCTTGGCCGTGGCCACCGTGACCTTCTTGTTCTTGTCGTCGAACGAACCCGCGCAGCCCACCCAGTACAGGTACTCGTGGGTGAAGGGCGACGACCCGTCGACGATCTCGACCTCGAGCGGAAGGGCCGAAGCCCAGTCGGCCCGCTCGCCCTGGTTCATCCCCCACGGGTTGCCCTGGTTCTCCATGCCCCGGTAGGCGTTGCCCAGTTCGGCCGGGAAGTTCGACTCCATCAGCGACAGGTACCGCCGCATGTCGAGGATCTTGTCGAGGATCTCGATGTTCACCGGGCAGATCTCGTCGCACGCCTTGCACGAGGTGCAGGCCCACACCTCTTCAGGAGTGATGCGCTCGAAGACGGAGGACGACGACACCGTGAGCTCGGGCTCGTGGCCGACCACCGGCGACACCGGCCCGCCCGGGCGGCTCTCGGACATGACCTGGCCGATCTTGGTCACGATCTCGCGGGGGTCCAACGGCTTGCCGGTGGCGTGGGCCGGGCACACCGAGGTGCAGCGCCCGCACACGGTGCAGGCATCGGTGTCGAGCAACTGCTTCCACGTGAAGTCCTCGATCACCGAGGCGCCGAAGCTCTCCAGCGACGTCTCCATCAGGTTCGGCATCGGCTTCATCGCACCCTTGGGCCGATCCCGGTCGGAGAGGTACATGTTCAGGGGTGAAGTGACCATGTGGCGCAGCTTGGTGGTCGGCACGATCACCAGGAACGAGAAGAAGCACAGCACGTGGACCACCCACAACGACTGGTGCACCCCGTGCAGGTTGCCGAGGCCGTCGAACCACGCCGACAGCGGCCAGCCGACGAGCGAGAACTTCTCGAACGACGGACGGCCGTCGATGGCGATGCGGGCGCCCTCGGACAGGAAGCCGGTGACGCCGAGCAGGGCGAACATGCCGAGGATGAGGCCGTCCTCAGGCCGGGTCTTGATGCGGATGCGGTAGGGCCGCAGCACGTAGCGCCGCAGGATGGCCCACCCGATGCCGACGAGGAAGAGCACGCCGGCCACGTCGCCGACCAACGCATAGGCCCGGTAGACGTCGCCGTGCAGGAACTTGATCCCCGCGGGTAGCTGGTGGTTGATCTCGAGGATCGCCGTCACCGCGAACAGCACGATGAAGGGGAAGTAGATGAGCGAGTGCATGACGCCGGCGGCGCCGTCGCGCATCAGCGTCTGCATGTAGACGCCCTTGCGGAAGTCGCCGGCCCGCTTCTTGGCGTTCTTGGCCGTCGTCGCCCGCCGGTCGGGCTGGCCCCGCTGCCAGTTCTCGACCCGCTGGGCCATCAGGTACGCCGCCCCCACGAACAGGGCGGTGAGCACCACGTAGAAGACGGCCCGGAAGGCCGAGGGCACGTTCTCGAACACATGCCTCGTCACCGGCGAGTCGTCGTGCTGCTGGGTGATGGTGGCGAGCGTCCCGGAACCGGCGGTGACGAGGGCGAGCCCGACCCCGACGGCCAGGACCAGGTGCTTCGGCTGGACGCGCGAGCGGGGCTTCTGCGGGGCGCTGGTGGCCATGGGCCGGGAGGCTACTGCGACCCACCCAGCCAAGAGGAAACCGGCGGGGCGCCTGTAGCCTTGTCGTGTGGCCGTGGCAGATTCGGAGAGTGGTCGGTCGTCGCTCCGCCATGAGGTGGAGGCGCGGCGCGACGAGATCAAGGCCGTCGTGGCCCGGCACCATGGGCGACGGGTTCGGCTCTTCGGGTCCGCGGCTCGCGGCGACGCTCGGCCCGACAGCGACATCGATTTCCTCGTCGACTTCGACCCGGAGAGTTCGCTCTACGACCTGATTCGGCTGACCCGCGATCTCGGAGCCCTCCTGCAGCGACGGGTGGACGTGGTCTCCGTCGGCGGGCTCAAGGAGCGGGACCGCAAGGTGCTGGCCGAGGCCGTCGACCTGTGAGCCGGAGCGACGACGAGCGCTTGGCCGACATCCTCGACGCCGCCGCCGAAGTGGCGGCACTCATGGCCGACGGGCGGGAGGCATGGGAGGCCGACCGCGTCAGGCGGCTGGCCGTCGAGCGCCTGCTCGAGATCATCGGCGAAGCTGCTCGCGCCCTCAGCGACGAATACCGAGACGGATACCCGGACGTGCCGTGGCCGGACGTGATCGGCCTCCGCACCGTGCTCGCCCATCACTATCACCGGGTCGATCCGAACCAGGTGTGGGCGATTGCCGCCGTCGAGCTGCCGCGGCTGGTCGGGCTGCTCGACCGAGAGCGAGAGCGAGAGAAGCCCTAGTTCGAAGTCGACTTGGCGTCGGCCTGCGAGAGCCGCTCGGCCATCGAGGCCAGAAGCTTGTGGGCCATGCCCGGCACCTCGTCGAGCAGGCCGCTGAACTCACGCTGGCCGAGGACGAGGAGTTCCATGTCGGTGGCCGCCTGGACGGTGGCGTTGCGGGGCAGGCGGGTGAGCAACGCCAGCTCGCCGAACGAGCCGCCGGGCCCGAGAGCGGCGATCTTCTTGTTGTTGCGCTTGACCACGGCCTCGCCATCGAGGATCAGGTAGAACTCGAAGCCGGGCTTGCCCTGCTCGACCAGCACCTTGCCCGAGGGCACGGTGATCTCGTCGGAAGCCTTGCCGATGAGCTCGAGCTCCTTCCTGGTGCAGGCCGAGAACAGCCGCACATTCGAGAGCTGATCGAGCTTGTTGTCCTTGCGCCTCGCCATGGCCCGGAACGATACGGGAAATCCGGCCCGAGTTCACCCCGCTGAAACAACGGCGCAATCTCCACTGCCTACGGTCTCGGGAATGGATGTGGTTCTCGTGCGGTGGCCCGCTGAATCCGAGCGGCGTGCCAACCTCCAGCGTTCCGGCCAACCCCGCCTCCTCCTCGTCGAGGACGAGGCCGAGCCGCCCGACCCCGACGACTGCCTGGAGGACTGGATACGCGTCCCGGCGGCCGAGCCCGACGTCCGGGCCAGGATCGCCGGCCTCGACTTCCGGGTCTCGGCCCACGTGGCCGACCTGCCGGTCATCGACCACGACGGCCTCCTCCGCTTCGCCAACACCTGGGTGTCGCTCCCGCCGGTCGAGGCCCGCCTGACCCGGGCCCTGGTCGAGCGCTTCGGCGCCGTCGTCGGCCGGGAGGCCATGGCCAGGGCCGGCTGGCCCGAGAGCGCCCCGGGCCGCAACGCCCTCGACGTCCACGTGCTCCGCCTCCGCCGCCGCCTGGCCGTGGTCGGCCTGAGTATCAAGACCGTGCGCAGCCGGGGCTACCTCCTCGAAGCCGCCGAGCCCCGCCAGGCCGCGGCCGCCGACGCCTAGCTAAGGAGACCCAGAACCCTGCTGGGCGACGGCGGCCGCCCGGCGGGCCACGTCGTCGGGGTCGCCGAGGTAACGAGACGACACCGGCCGCAGCGAGTCGTCGAGCTCGTAGACCAGGGGCACGCCCGTCGGGATGTTGAGCCCGGCGATGTCGGTGTCGCTGATGCCGTCGAGGTGCTTGACCAAGGCCCGCAGGCTGTTGCCGTGGGCCGCGACCAACGGCGTGCGCCCCGAGCGCAGGTCGGCGACCAACACGTCGTGCCAGTAGGGGAGCACCCGGGCGACCACGTCCTTCAGGCACTCGCTCGCCGGCAGGGCGTCCGCCGGCAGCAGCCGGTACCGCGCATCGTGCGAGGGATGGCGGGCGTCGTCGACGGACAACGGCGGCGGCGGCGTGTCGAAGCTGCGCCGCCACAACATGAACTGGTCGTCGCCGTACTTGGACTTGACCTCGGCCTTGTTCTTGCCCTCGAGGTCGCCGTAGTGGCGTTCGTTGAGCCGCCAGCTCCGCCGCACCGGCAGCCACGCAAGGCCGGCCACGTCGAGGGCCAGGTCGGCCGTGCGGATGGCCCGGGTGAGCAACGACGTGTGGACCACCGAAGGCACGATCCCCTCGGCGGCGAGCAGGCGCCCCGCCTCCCTGGCCTCGTCCTCCCCGCCAGGGCTGAGGTCGGAGTCGTACCAGCCGGTGAACAGGTCGAGCTTGTTCCACTGGCTCTGGCCGTGGCGGAGGAGGACGAGCGTGCTCATGTCGAGGGCCAGCGTATTGCCGCGAGTCGATAGCCTCCGCACCCATGCGAGACGTGCCCTTCGATCGCTTCGTCAAGTTCCCCGAGCTGACCGAGATCCTCGAGGCCTTCGCCGCCGAGTATCCCGCCCTCCTGCGGCTCAAAAGCATCGGCAAGTCCTACGAGGATCGGGACATCTGGCTCTGCACGATCACCAACCAGGAGACCGGCCCGGCCGACGAGAAACCGGCGATCTGGATCGACGCCAACATCCACGCCACCGAGCTCACCGGCAGCACCGCCGCCCTCTACCTCGTCAACAAGCTCCTCACCGGATACGGCACCGACGAGCAGGTGACGAGGGCGCTCGACACCCGCACGTTCTACGTCGTCCCCCGCATGGGCCCCGACGGCGCCGAGCTGGCCATGGCCGAGCGCCCGAGATACGTGAGGTCGTCGGCCCGCTCGTACCCGTTCACCGACCAGCAGGACGGCATGGTGGCCCAGGACATGGACGGCGACGGCCGCATCCTCACCATGCGCATCCCCGACCCCAACGGCACGTGGAAGGTGTCGAGCGCCGACCACCGCCTGCTCGTCCCCCGCGACCCGATCGAAACAGGGCCGGGCCCGTACTACCGGCTGCTCGTCGAGGGCGAGATCCAGAACTACGACGGCGTGACGGTGAAGCCGGCGCCGCCGCTCGCCGGCCTCGACATGAACCGCAACTACCCGATCGAGTGGCGCACCGAGGGCGAGCAGGCCGGCGCCGGCCCCTACCCCACGTCGGAGCCCGAGATCCGGGCGGTGGTGCAGGCCATCGTCGACCGCAAGAACATCTGCGCCTTCATCCAGTACCACACCTATTCGGGCGTGCACCTGCGGCCCTACGGCACCAAGTCCGACGACTCCCTGCCGACGTCCGACCTCCGCATCTACAAGAAGATCGGGGAGAAGGCGACCGAGCTCACCGGCTACCCGTCGGTGTCGGTGTACCACGACTTCAAGTACGACCCGAAGGACGTCATCACCGGCGTGGCCGACGACTGGGCCTACGACCACCTCGGCGTCTACGCCTGGACGACGGAGTTCTGGAACCCGTTCACCACTGCCGGGATCGAGGACTACAAGTTCATCGAGTGGGGCATCGACCACCCCTTCGACGACGACCTCAAGCTGCTGGCGTGGAGCGACGAGCAGCTCGGCGGCGAGGGCTTCGTCGACTGGTACCCGTACGAGCACCCGCAGCTCGGGCCGGTCGAGCTCGGCGGCTGGCACGGCGCCTACTGCTTCCGCAACCCGCCGCCGCACCTGTTGGAGGCCGAGGTCGCGCCCCACGCCGACTGGGCGATCTGGCACGTGCTCATCGCCCCCGAGCTGGCCCTGCACAGCGCGTCGGCCGAGCCGATCGGCGATGGTGCGTGGCGGGTGCGCCTCGTGGTGCAGAACACGAGCTGGTTGCCGACGAACGTGACCCAGAAGGCGATCGAGCGCAAGGCGGTGCGGCCGGTCGAGGCCGAGATCACCCTTCCCGAGGGCGACGGCATCGAGCTCGTGGGCAACGACGCCAAGAAGGAGCTCGGCCAGCTTGGCGGCCGCATCCACAAGAACGCCATGCTCGGCGGGTTCGGCGTGGCCAACGACTCGACCTCCGACCGGGCCAAGGCCGAATGGATCGTGCGGGCGCCGGCGGGCACCGTCGTCTCCCTCGTCGCCCGCCACCCCCGGGCCGGCGTGGTCCGCACCGATGTGGAGTTTGTCCGACCTTGACAACCTGAGGGCCGGTTCGCCCGTTGGATGGTCATGGATCGAAGGCGGGTGCTCTTCCTGGCCACCTCGTTGGCCGTCATGGTGCTGGTGGTCGTGGCGGTCGCGAGCCGCTCCGACGGGGGCGCCGGCACCCAGATCGCGGTCGGGTCCGACGACACGACGACGACCACGACCACGACGGTGACGGCGCCGCCGCCGACCACCACCACGACCCGGCCGGCGACGACGACGACGTCACCGCCGGCGACGGCGAAGGTGAAGTCGAGTGAGGTCGCCTCAGGCCGGGGCTGGACGGTGCGGCGGACCGAGTCGGCGACCGGCGAGCAGTGCCTCGAGGTTCAGGTCACGACCGTCGAGCGGGCGTGCGGCATCACCAGGCCCGACCGCGTGGTCGGCGTCATCGGCGTCTTCACCACGCCGGGCGGTGAGGTGCTCGTCGCC
The DNA here is from genome assembly GCA_034668185.1 of Actinomycetota bacterium. GTDB lineage: Bacteria > Actinomycetota > Acidimicrobiia > Acidimicrobiales > CADCTF01 > DATLED01. The sequence continues at coordinate 10,961 of JAXDPV010000144.1, read as the reverse complement.
GTGACCGACACCTCGGTGACCGGGGTCGACCGAACCGGCGGCGGCCCTTTGGGCTGGGGCGTCGGCAACTTCGCCGCCGACCCGTTCCTCCCCGACGTCAAGATCCTCACCTACGCCGACAATGGCAGCTCGACGAGGAGCACGGTGATCTTCCGCTCGGGCGACGACCCCGTGGCCATGGCCGAGTTCGTCGCCGGCCGCCTCGCCCCGCCCGGCTTCCTCTACGACAGCCGGCCCACGTACGGCAAGCGGACCGGTTACCGCAAGCTCTTCACCGGCCTGTCGTGGGGCATCCACGAGTTCGGCGTCTACGACGGCGCCGACGGAGCGCCCTGCCTCCTCTTCCGCCGCCTCGTGCCCCTGGCCGAGGACGAGGAGCCGGCCACCACTGGCGACGCGTGCATCCCCAAGACCGGCCGCCGACCCATCGAGGCCGCCCAGGTGCTGCCCACGTCGAAGCCGGGGTTCGTCGACGTCTTCGCCGCCTTCACGGCCGACATCGACGGGTGGAAGTACGCGGTGCCAGGGAAGCAGGGGTATGCGGACATGATCATGGCCGACCCCCGCGACCCGTCGATCCACGTGCCGTTCTTCCACGGGTCCGTGGTCGTGCCCGAGACGGCCGAGACGATGACGATCATCGCCACCAATCACGGCACCGAGGTGGCCAGGGTCGACGTGCCGATCCCGAAGCCGAGCTCGGGCTAGGTCAGCAGCGCCGACTCCGAGCCCACGACGTCGCTGGGCGACGGGCCCCGGAGGATGACGGTGATGTAGCTGCCGCCGGCGCGGTCGGCCTGGGCGACGGTGAGCTCGTAGTCGTAGCCCGCGAGCCAGGCGAACGTGAGCGGCGTCCCGTTGGCCGCGGCCACGGCCGCCACCGTCACCAGCGAGGCCGAGATCGAGGTCGGCAGCATGTCGAGATACCCGGCCAACGGCTCGGGAACCTCGACCCCGAGTTGGGCCATGGCGTCGGCGATCGGACCGAAGGGGTCGAGCGAGGGCGCATCCTCGGCGTCGTCGCGTTTGAGCTCCCTGACGAAGAACCGTTGGTTGATGCGCTGGACGAATGCGACGTTCATGGGATCGGGCACCGATTACCTCCGCCTAGGTGCACAAAACGGACAGGCCCCTTCCTACTACGGCAGCGGCCGTGAGGCCCGCGGCTTCGGCCCGGGCCTGGGCTTCGGCCGCCAACGCCGCAGCCCCGCCCCGGTCGCCCGACCGCAGGCAGGCGGCGGCCCAGTCGAGCCGGGTGGCGATCCCGGCCGGCACCGCGCCCATGGCGTCGTTGCGCCGGCACCCGTCCTCGAAGTGGCGGTTGGCGTCGTCGACCCGGCCCAGGGTCGAGGCCAGCAGGCCGAGGTAGCGGTCGGCGGCGCCGAGGGCGACGACCGCCCCGCCGACGACCACGTTGTAGCCCGCTCCGGGCAGCAACAGGTCGTAGAGCACCGCCGCCCGTTCGGCGTCGCCGACCGCGGCCACGGCCTCGCTGGCCAACGTCAACGTCAGCAGCCAGAAGTCGTCGCGGGCCAGGTCGAGGAACGCCGACGTCGGGATGCGGTCGAGGGCGGCGCGGGCCCCGTCGACGTCGCCGGCGTCGACCCGCACCAACGTCAGCAGCACCGGCCACGCCAGCAATGCGCCAGGTTCGGCGGCGAAGGCCTCGACGACCTCGGCCAGCTCGGCCAGCCGGCCCTGCTCGCGGCGGATGGTCGCGATCTGGGCGGCGTGGTTGAGCGCGGCCGACGGGGTCTTGGCCTGCAGTCCGGCGGCCAAAGCCTCGTCGGCCAGACGCTCGGCCTCGTCGAGCGAGCCCGCGAACAGCGCCCGCATGGCCCGGTAGCTCGCGAGGTACCAGGCGATACGCGGCGAGTGGCGCACCCGCACCGACAGCTCGGCGAAGGCGGCGAGCCCGGCGTCGACGGCATCGAGGTCGCCGAGGCGCAGGTGGTCGACCACCATCGACGCCCACGCCGACATGGCCAGCTCGGGATCGCCGGCGGCGTCGGCGATGGCGAGGATCTCCTGGTCGATGGCCAACCGCGCCCCGAGGTTCTCGAGCCCTTCGAGGCATTGCCGGCGAGCGTTCAGCGCGCTGGCCAACCCGACGGCCTCGCCGGCTTCGCGAGCGGCGCCGAGCGCGGCCGCGCTCAACGCGTCGGCCTCGGCCCGGTCGCCGGCGCCGAAGAGTTCGCGCGCCAAGCGGCCGAGGACCTGGGCCCGCAAGCCGGGATGGCCACCGCCCAACCCGTCGGCCGCTTCCCGCAACAAGGCCACCAAACCCTCGTCGGCCCTGGCCACGTCGGGCCCTCGTTGTCCGAGGCCCAGGGCGGCCAGCGCGAACTGCTCGGACCCACCGGAACCCGCCCGCCGGGCGGCGTCGGCCGCGGCCCGGTAGGCCTCCTCGGCGGCGGCGGTGTCACCGGTGTAGGTGGAGGCCCGCCCGAGACCGACGAGCAACCGGGCGGTGCGGCCGGCGTCGGCTTCGGTCCCGCGGGCGGCGTCGAGCGCCCGCCGGTAATGGTCGACGGCCTCTTCGTAGGCGAAGGCCCGCAGCGCTCGGGCGCCGGCCAGCTCGCCGAACTCCACCGCCCGGTCGGCCACGCCCGCCGCCGCCCCCTCGGCGAAGTGGTGGGCCAGGCTCGACAACCACGCCTCGTCGTCGCCCCGCAGCCGTTCCAAGGCCTCGCCCACCCGGCGGTGGAGCTCGGCCCGGCGGCCGGCGGGCAACTCGGCGTACAGGGCCTGGCGCACGAGCTCGTGGGAGAAGGCGAAGGTTCCGCCGCCGGAACCGGGCACCTCGGCGATCTCTCGCGACGCGGTGGCCTCGTCGAGCGCGGCCAAGACCGCGGCCCGTTCGAGGCCGCACGCCCGGCCCACGACCTCGACCTCGAAGGCCCGCCCGGCGACGGCGGCCACGGTCACGACCTCCTGGGTGGTCGGGCCCAACCGCCCGAGGCGGCGGGTAATGATCGCCCGCAATCCCTCGGGCACGCCCCCCAACGACGACCCGTCGCTCTCGATGGCGTCGCGCAGCAACTCCCGGACGAACAACGGGTTGCCTTCGGTGCGGGTCGCGACCGCGCCGGCGAGCTCGCCCGACACGCCCGACGCGTCGACCAACTCGGCCACGTCGCCGGCATCGAGGCCGCCCAACGTCACCGTCGACAACCGGTCGCGCCCGCGCAGCCCGGCGAGCAGGTCGGCCAGCGGCGGTCTGACGTCGGCCTCGCTGTCGCGGTAGGTGGCGAGGAAGAGCAGCGGTAGCCGCTCCGTCGCCGACAGCAGGTGGCCGAGGAGCAACAGCGTCGGCCGGTCGGCCCAGTGGAGGTCTTCGACGAGGAAGAGGACGGGGCCGCCGGCCGCCAATCGGGCCAGCAACGCCCGCACCGCTTCGAACAACAGGTAGCGATCGTGGGCCGGATCGCCTTCGTCGCCCGCACCCTCGACGGCGCCGAGCTCAGGCACGAGCCTCGCGAGCTTGGCCACCGTGCCCGCGGGCAGGCCGACGAGCTCGGACGCGGGCACGCCCCGCAACAGCTCGCGCAACGCTTCGACGAACGGCTGGTACGGGACGAGGGGGTCGTCGTCGCAGCGTCCGAACAGCACGACCGCGCCCTGGTCGAGGGCGGCCATGGCGAACTCCTTGGCCAGCCGCGTCTTGCCGATGCCGGCCTCGCCCCCGACGGCCACAAGGCGGGGCCCGTCGTCGGTGGTGTCGGCCCACTCGCGCTCGACGGCCTTCAGCTCCTCGCGCCGGCCGACGAAGGCCATGCGCTCACGACCGGCCAACGCCGCCGGCAGGGCGCGGCCCTCGGTCTCCTCCAGCGACCACGCCACCTCGCACGCGTCGACGGGCTCGCTGAAGCCGCGCAGCGACAAGGCGCCGAGGGCGCGGAAGCCGACGTCGCCCCGCCGGCCGAGCACGGCCCGCAGCACCGAGGTGGCGAGGATCTGCATGGGCTCGGCCAGGTCGCAGAGGCGGCGGGCGATGTTGACGGTGGCGCCGAAGTAGTCGCCCTCGTCGCGGATCGCCTCGCCGACGTGGAGGCCGACCCGCACCTGCAGCGCCGGGCGGAAGCGGCGGCCGTGGCGCTCGACGGCTCGGGCGATGGCGATGGAGCCCCGCACCGCGTCCTGCGAGCTGGCGTACACCGCCATCAGGCCGTCGCCGGTGTTCTTGACCTCCTGGCCGTTGGTCGCCTGGAGCGCGGCCCGCAGCAAGCCGTAGTGGGTGCGGCGGGCGCGCTCGGCGGCTTCGTCGCCAAGCGAGTCGATCAACGCCGTCGACCCGACGATGTCGGTGAACATCACCGTGATGGTTGCGGTCGCGACCAGACCCTGGTCCCCAGCAGGCGCCACGGCGCCGAGCCTACGGTTCCGAAGGTGAGCGACGCGGGGGAGCGGCCGGCCGAGCCCGAATCCGCCGCCGCCGTGGCCGCCTCGCCGGGCCGGCGGATCGCCGTCGACCTCTCACCGCTGCGCCGCCATCGCGACTTCCGCGTGCTGTCGATCGGCTCGTTCGTTTCGCTGTTCGGCAGCCAGCTCACCCGGGTGGCGATCCCGTTCCAGGTCTACGCGCTGACGAAGTCGTCGTTCGCCGTCGGGCTGCTCGCGCTGTTCGAGCTCGGCCCGATCCTGGGCCTGTCGTTGTGGGGCGGGGCCGTGGCCGACGCCGTCGACCGCCGGCGGGTCATGGTCGGCACCGACGCCGCCCTGCTCGTGGTCTCGCTGGCGTTGGCGGCCAACGCCGTCGCCTTCCACCGGCCGAACCTCACCGCGATCTACGCGCTGGCGGCGTTGGCGGCCGCGCTCTACTGCTTCGGCCGGCCCGCCCTCGACGCCGCCATCCCCCGCCTCGTCCCGCCCTCCGACTTCCCGGCTGCGGCTGCGCTCAACGGCCTCCAGTACAACCTCGGCGGCATCCTGGGCCCGGCCCTGGCCGGCGTGCTCATCGCCGCCTTCGGCGTGGGCCCGGCCTTCGTGATCGACGCCGCCACCTTCGGCGCCGCGCTGGCGTGCGGCCTCCTGCTCTCGCCGATCCCGCCCGCGCCGGGCGCCAGGCCCGCCGGGCTGCGCTCGATCGGCGAGGGGCTGCGGTACGTCCGCCGGTCGCAGCTCCTCATGGGCAGCTACGCCATCGACCTGGTGGCCATGGTGTTCGGGATGCCCAACGCCCTGCTGCCGGCGCTCGCGGTCGAGCACTTCCACGGGGGAGCGACCACCCTCGGGCTGCTGGCCGCGGCGCCGGCTGCGGGTGCGTTGGCCGCCAGCGCCCTGAGCGGGTGGACGGCCCGCATCGAGCGCTACGGCCTGGCCATTGCCGCCCCCGCCGCCGCTTGGGGCGTGGCCATCGTCGCCTTCGGCCTGACCGACCACTTGGCCCTGGCCCTCGTCGCCCTGGCCGCCGCCGGTGCGGCCGACATGATCAGCGGCATCTTCCGCATGGTCCTCTGGAACACGGTCGTGCCCGACGAGCTGCGGGGCCGCCTCGCCGGCGTCGAGCTGGCCGGCTACGCCAGCGGCCCCGCCCTCGGCAACTTCGAGGCCGGCTGGGTGGCCTCGCTCAGGGGCCTGCGCTTCTCGGTGGTGTCAGGCGGGGCCGCCTGCGTGGTCGGGGCGGTTGCGGTCGTGGCCTGTCTCCGGGAATTTCGCAGCTATAAGCAACCTTGATAACGTGACACTCAAGTTTCCTTAGACCCTCGGAGGCGTCTTCTATGCCCAAGGCCGTCGGCATCGACCTCGGCACCACCAACTCGGTCGTCTCGGTCCTCGAGGCGGGCGAGCCCACCGTCATCCCCAACGCCGAAGGCGCCCGCACCACGCCGAGCGTGGTCGGCTTCTCCAAGACCGGCGAGGTCCTCGTCGGCGAGGTGGCCAAGCGCCAGGCGATCACCAACCCCGACCGCACCATCCGGTCGGTCAAGCGCCACATGGGCACCGGCTGGACCGTCGACATCGACGGCAAGAAGTACACGCCCCAGGAGATCAGCGCCCGCATCCTCCAGAAGCTGAAGCGGGACGCCGAGGCCTACCTGGGCGACACCGTCACCCAGGCCGTCATCACCGTGCCGGCCTACTTCAACGACGCCGAGCGCACCGCCACCAAGGAGGCGGGCCAGGTCGCCGGCCTCGAGGTGCTGCGCATCATCAACGAGCCCACCGCGGCCGCGCTGGCCTACGGCCTCGAGCGCGAGGGCGCGGACGAGACCGTGCTCGTGTTCGACCTCGGCGGCGGCACCTTCGACGTCTCGATCCTCGAGATCGGCGAGGGCGTGTTCGAGGTCAAGTCCACCCACGGCGACGTCCACCTCGGCGGCGACGACTGGGACCAGCGGGTCATCGACTGGCTCGTCACCGAGTTCAAGAACACCGAGGGCGTCGACCTGGCGGCCGACAAGATGGCCCTGCAGCGGCTCAAGGAAGCGGCCGAGAAGGCCAAGATCGAGCTGTCGTCGGTGCAGCAGACGAACATCAACCTGCCCTTCATCACCGCGACCTCCGAAGGCCCGAAGCACCTCGACCTGAACCTCACCAGGGCCAAGTTCCAGGAGCTCACCGCCGATCTCGTCGACCGGTGCAAGTCGCCCTTCGAGCAGGCCATCAAGGACGCCGGCCTCAAGATGGGCGACCTCGACCACGTGATCATGGTCGGCGGCTCGACCCGGATGCCCGCCATCCAGGACCTCGTGCAGGGCCTCACCGGCAAGGAGCCCCACAAGGGCGTCAACCCCGACGAGGTCGTGGCCATCGGTGCCGCCGTTCAGGCCGGCGTCCTGAAGGGCGAGGTCAAGGATGTCCTCCTCCTCGACGTCACCCCGCTGTCGCTCGGCATCGAGACCAAGGGCGGCATCATGACCAAGCTGATCGAGCGCAACACCACCATCCCGACCCGCCGTTCCGAGGTCTTCACGACGGCCGAGGACATGCAGCCGTCGGTGGAGATCCACGTCCTGCAGGGCGAGCGGGAGATGGCGATGTACAACAAGACGCTCGGCAAGTTCCAGCTCGTCGACCTGCCGCCCGCGCCCCGCGGCGTGCCCCAGATCGAGGTCACCTTCGACATCGACGCCAACGGCATCGTCCACGTGTCGGCCAAGGACCGGGCCACGGGCAAGGAGCAGTCGATGACGATCACCGGCCAGTCCTCGCTCGACAAGAAGGACATCGACCAGATGGTGCGCGACGCCGAGGCCCACGCCGAGGACGACCGCCGCCGCCGCGAGGAAGCCGAGATCCGCAACGACGCCGACGGCCGGGTGTACCAGACCGAGAAGCTGCTGAAGGACCAGGGCGACAAGGCCACCGGTCCCGAGAAGGAAGCGGTGGACGCGGCGCTGGCGGCGTTGAAGGAGACGCTGTCGGGCACCGACCTCGACGCCATCAAGTCGGCCACCGAGAACCTCAATGCGGCATTGCAGCCCTTCGCCCAGCGTCTGTACGAGCAGGGCGCGGCCGACTCGGCGGCTTCCTCGCCCAACGGTTCCGCGGCTGCCCCGGGGGCCGACGACGACGAGGTCGTAGACGCGGAAATCGTCGATGAATCATGACGGACGCGTCCGAGCCTGAGGCTCAGGAAGCCGGGGTCGACGCCGAGGTCGAGGTCGACGAGGCCGCCGCCGCGGTCGAGGCCGACATCGACGTCCTCGACGTCATCGCTGCGACCGAGCGCGAGCGCGACGAGTACCTCGACGCGCTCCGCCGGTTGCAGGCCGACTTCGAGAACTTCAAGAAGCGCATGTTGCGCCAGCAGACCGAGACGCTGGAGCGGGCCGGCGAAGACTTGGTGACGAAGCTGCTGCCGGTGCTCGACACCATCGACCTGGCCCGCCAGCACGGCGAGGGCGACGCCATCGCGCCCGTGGCCACGCCGTTGGTCGACGTCTTGACCAAGCAAGGGCTCGAGCGCATCGACCCGGTCGGCTCGCCCTTCGACCCCAACGAGCACGAGGCCGTGGCCCACGAGCCGGTCGGCCCCGACGACGACGCCGCCGATGCCGGGGGGCCGGTCGTCTCCGGCCTCATGCGGGCCGGCTACCGGTGGAAGGGCCGCCTGTTGCGGGCGGCCATGGTGACGGTCAAGGGCTGACGTGTCCCAGGCCCAGCGCGAGTGGTTCGAGAAGGACTACTACAAGGTGCTCGGCGTCCCCGACAAGGCGACGCACGAGGAGATCCGCGCGGCCTATCGCAAGCTGTCGAAGAAGCTGCACCCCGACTCGGGCGGCGACGAGGAGCGCTTCAAGGAGGTCTCGGCGGCCTACGACGTGCTCGGCGACAAGGCCAAGCGCAAGGAGTACGACGACGTCCGCCGGCTCGGGCCGATGGGCGGTGGGTTCGGCGCCGGTGGCGGCGGCGGCCCGTTCGGCGGCGCCGGTGGGTTCACCGGTGGCTTCCGTGTCGACGACATCACCGACCTGTTGGGCGGCATGTTCGGCCGGGGTGGTGGCCGGGCCAGTGGCCGCGCCGCCGGCCCCCGTCGGGGCGAAGACCTCGAGGCCGAGCTCCACCTGTCGTTCGCCGAAGCCGTCAACGGCGTGGAGACGACGGTCAACGTCACGTCCGACGCCGCCTGTTCGACGTGCGGTGGCACCGGCGCGTCGCCGGGAACGTCGCCGGTGATCTGCTCGTCGTGCGGCGGACGGGGCGTGAAGGACGAGAACCAGGGCGTGTTCGCCTTCAGCCAGACCTGCCGCGACTGCCGGGGTACGGGTATGCGGGTCGAGACGCCCTGCAAGGACTGCCGGGGCTCGGGCATCGTGCATCGGCCCAGGCAGGTCAAGGTCCGCATCCCGCCGGGGGTGCAGGACGGCCAGAGGATCCGGTTGAAGGGGCGTGGCGGCGCCGGCGCGAACGGCGCGGTGAGCGGCGACCTGTTCGTCACGGTCAAGGTGGGAGGCCATCCGTTGTTCGGTCGCAAGGGCAAGGACCTGACGTTGACCGTGCCGGTCACGTTCCCCGAGGCCGCGCTGGGCGCGACGGTGACGGTGCCGACGCTCGACGCGCCGGTCACGTTGCGCATCCCCGCGGGCACGCCCAACGGGCGCACGTTCCGGGTGAAGGGTCGGGGCGCCCCGGTGCCGGGCGGCTACGGCGACCTGCTGGTGACGGTCGAGGTGGCGGTGCCGTCGAAGCTCTCGGACGAAGAGCGGGCCGCGGTCGAGGCCTTGGCCGCGGTCCTGGCCGAATCGCCCCGCTCGCACCTCGGGGTGGATGCGTCGTGAGCGGTCGGGAACAGCGCGCCGTCTATGTCATCTCGGTCGCGGCCGAGCTCGCCGGCGTCCACCCGCAGACACTGCGCATTTACGAGCGCAAGGGGTTGCTCGACCCGGCCCGCACCGTCGGCGGCTCCCGCCGGTACTCCGACGTCGACATCGCCATGCTCCAACGCATCCAGGAGCTGACCTCGGCCGGCCTCAACCTTGAAGGCGTCCGCCGGGTCCTCGAGCTCGAGGCCGAGGTCGCGGCCCTGCGCACCGAGCTCGACCGCCTGCGTTCCGAAGCCCGCGAGGCCGTCGAGAACACCCACCGCCACTATCGCCGCGACCTCGTCCCCCTCCGCCAGCTCCCCGACGTGTTGCCGAGGCGCCCCGGCCGCTGATTGCTTCGTTTTGACAGCCGGATACCGCCAAAATCGGCGGTATCCGGCTGTCAAAAGCGTCAGGAGCCGCTGATCCCGAGGATGCGCCAGCCGCGGTCGGTGAAGCCGGCGGCGTCGGCGACCTTGGCCGAGCGCACGTTGGCGTCGGCGTGGAGATAGGTGGGGACGGCGCCGTCGGCGATGACCTTGCGGGCCGCCTGGGCCACGAGGCGTCGGGCCAGGCCGCGGCCTTGGGCCGCCTCCTCGGTGACGACGGCCAGCTCGTGGCCATACGGATCGTGGCGTTTGATACCGACCCCCGCGATGTACCCGCCGGTGTCGGGATCGAGGGCCATCAGCACCTCGCCGCCGAACGGCTTCAGCCAGGCGGGCACCCGGGGGTTGTCGACCGCGATCCAGGAGCCGGCGTCCTCGAGATCGGCCGGCGCCTCCGACCAACGGAACACCCCCTCTTGCAACCGGGGCTCGGCCGCCCGCAGCTCGTCGAGGCTGCCCGCGAGACCCGAGTAGGCCTCGATCGAGTCCGGTGGCACCGACAGCACCGCGCCATCGGGCGTGGCTACGCCCACGAAGCGCCGCACGACGCCGTCCCAACCCGGGGCCGTTCGCAGCGGCGCGGTCGCCACCGTCAACCAGCGATCGGGCGCCGGCGGCCACGCGCCCAACCACCCACGCAGGTGGGCGGTGAGGCGCTCGCCGACGGGCAACGTCATGGAAGCCGTTTGCGGCACGTGTCCGCCTCGTCCCATCTGCACCTCTGCCTCGACACAAGGTGAACCGTACGGCACCCTTCGGGCCGGGCCCTACGAAAGAGGTGCGGTATGCGGGACCCCGCTTCTCACGATCCGATCCAGCGCGGCCGGGTCGTCCTGGCGATCCTGGCGTTGGTCTCGCTGGCCACGGTCACGGTCGCCCAACCGGCGGCCGCGGCCCCGGTGGCGGGGCTCACGCCCACCGTCGTGGTCACCGATTCGCCGTCGTCAACCACCACCTACGGCGATGACGTGACCTTCGAGGCGACCGTCACCGTCGACGCCACCCCGGTCGACAACGGCAGCGTCGACTTCTACGACGACGACGCCGGCACCACCCTGCTCGCAAGCGTGGCGGTGGAGGTCAACGGCAAGGCGTCGTTCACCACCGGCGCCCTCGACGCCAGGACGCACGTCATCACCGCGACCTACGGCGGCGGGACCATGGGCGACGGGTCCGTCGACTCCGGCAGCGGGACGGTGTCCCACACCGTCCAGGCCCAGGACCTGTCGATCACTTTGCAATCCAGCCCGGCGGACGAGTCGACCTACGGCCAGGTCGTGCAGTTCACCGCCAACGTCACGCCCTCGGTGGGCGGATGCACGAC
>JAXDPV010000143.1:0-5806 GCA_034668185.1 Actinomycetota bacterium | reverse complement strand
CCGGCAACAACACCGTCCAGAACGGGTCGATGTGGGCCAGCGGGTTCAGCGTCAGCCGGCCGGCCCGCTGCGCCGTCCGGTCGCCGAACAGCAGGGCCACGGCCCCGTGCGACACCTCGTGGAGGATGATCGACGGCAGCAGGACGGCGAAGAAGATCACCTGCGAACGCCCGACCACCCCGGCCCGGAAGGCGTACACCAGCAGCGCCACCAGCAGCGCCGCCCCCACTGCATACTGCCGTGGCGTGTTCCTGGGCGGCGAAGGTGCCGGTAGCGACGACAACGGAACCGTTAGCGCTTGGACGCGCAGTCCATGCAGAACCGGGCGGCCGGCATGGCCTCCAGCCGGGGCTCGGCGATGGGGTTGCCGCAGCTCTCACACATGCCGAAGGAGCCGTCGGCGACCTTCGACAAGGCGTGCTCGACCTCGGTCAACGTCTCCCGCAACGTGCGGGCCAAGGCCTCGGCTTCGCCCCGCTCGGCCGTCACCTGGCTCGAGTCGGCGAAGTTGCCGTCGTACTCGAGCCCGCCGTCGTCCCCGAACCCGAGCTCGGCCAGGCGGCGGCGCAGTTCGTCCCGCTCGGACTCGAGCTGGGCGCGCAGATCAGAAATGGTGGCGTCGCTCGGCATGGCCGAACAGCCTACCGGCGAATGGGACCAAACAAGCTCAGTTGCTGGTCAGGAGGGTCGCGGCCTCGACCACCGGCCGACCCAAGGCCTCGGCCACCGCCGGGTTCGTCACCGAACCACGCACGGTGGTCAGCCCCCGGACCAACGCCGGATCGCGGGCCAGGGCCCCGGCCACACCCCGGTCGGCCACCGCCAGCACGTAGGGCAGGGTGGCGTTGGTGAGGGCGTAGGTCGAGGTGTGGGGCACGGCCCCGGGGATGTTGCCGACGGCGTAATGGATGACCCCGTGGACCTCGTAGACCGGCGACGCGTGGGTCGTCTCCCTGGTCGTCTCGACGCACCCGCCCTGGTCGACGGCGACGTCGACGATCACCGCGCCCCGCTTCATCCCGGCCACCATCGACTCGGTCACGACCATCGGCGCCCGCCCGCCGGCCACGAGCACGGCCCCGATCACCAGGTCGGCCTCGGCCACCGAACGCTCGACCGCGCCCCGGTTCGAGGCCAACGTCATGATCCGCCCCTTGTGGATCTGGTCGACGAAGCGGAGACGATCCAAGTTCTTGTCGAGGAGGATGACCTCGGCCTCCATGCCCTGGGCGATCCAGGCCGAGTTCCACCCGACGTTGCCCGCACCCAACACCACCACCCGGGCCGGCCGCACGCCGGGCGCGCCGCCCAACAACACGCCCCGCCCGCCGTTCTCCCGTTCGAGGTAGTGGGCCCCCACCTGCGTGGCCATCCGCCCGGCGACCTCGCTCATCGGCGCCAGCAGCGGCAGGGAACCGTCGGCCAACTGCACCGTCTCGTAGGCCAGAGCGGTCGTGCCCGCGGCCAGCAACGCCGAAGCCACCTCGGGGTAGGCGGCCAGGTGGAGGTAGGTGAAGAGGATCTGGTCGGCCCGCAACCGCCCGAGCTCGGCGCCCTGGGGCTCCTTGACCTTGACCACCATCGCCGCGCCCCACGCCTCGTCGACGGCCACGACCGAAGCGCCGGCCGACACGAACTCGTCGTCGGAGATCGACGAACCCTCCCCCGCGCCCCGCTCCACCAGCACCGTGTGGCCGGCCGAATGGAGCTCGCGCACCCCGTCGGGCGTGATCGCCACCCGGTTCTCGCCGGTCTTGGTCTCGGCCGGGACGCCGACGATCACGCCAACGCCTCCCGGGCCAGGCACAGCCCGATGATGGTCTTGGCATCGACGATCTGCCCACCGGAAACCAACCCGGGCACGTCCTCGAGAGACACACGTTCGATCGTCATGTGTTCCTCCTCGATCCCCTGCGCGCTCGACGGGCACGGCGTCAGGTCCAACGCCATGAACACGTAGGAGTGCTCGTCGCAGAACCCGGGCGAGTTGTAGAACTCGGCCAGCTTCTCCAACCGGCCGGCCCGCATCCCGACCTCTTCCTCGAGCTCGCGACGAGCGGTCGTGGCCGGCGGCTCGTCGACCACGTCCCGCTTGCCCGCCGGGATCTCCAGCAACACACCGTCGACCGCGGCCCGGTACTGGCGAACGAGCAACACCGCGGTGCCCTCGTCGACCACCGGCACCACGCTCACGGCCCCCGGATGGTGGACGACGTCGCGCTCGAACTCCGACCCGTCGGGCGCCGAGAACGAAGCCGTGGCCACCGAGATCAGATGCCCCCGGTAGACCTCGCGCTCGCCCAGCTTGCGGAACAAGGGTCTAGAAGTCGGGCAGCGTGGGGTTGCGCCCGTTGGCCCGGTCGACGGCTGCGCCCACGAACTCGAAGAACAAGGGATGGGGCCGGTCGGGCCGGCTCTTGAACTCGGGGTGAGCCTGGGTGCCGACCCAGAACGGGTGGCCGGGGAACTCGACGAACTCGACCAAGCGGCCGTCGGGCGACGTTCCCGAACACGCCAACCCCGCCTCCTCCAGGCGATGACGGAACCGGGGGTTGACCTCGTAGCGGTGGCGGTGGCGTTCGAACACCACCGGCTCGCCGTAGGCCTTCTCGACCTGCGACCCGGGCGCCAGCTTGGCCACGTACGCGCCCAACCGCATCGTCCCGCCCATGTCGACGACGTTGCGCTGCTCGTCCATCAGGTCGATGACGGGGTACGGCGTGTTGGGGTCGATCTCCCGGGAGTTGGCGCCGGTGAGACCGGCCAGGTTGCGGGCCACGTCGATCACCATCATCTGCAGCCCGAGGCACAATCCCAACGTCGGCAGGTCGTTCTGCCGGGCCCACGACGCCGCCGCGATCTTGCCCTCGATGCCACGGGAACCGAAGCCCCCGGGTAGGACGATGCCGTCGAGGTGCGACAACCGAGCCTCGGCCAAGAGATCGGTGATCTCCTCGGAGTCGATCCACTCGATCTCGACCTTGGCCCCGTTGTGGAAGCCGCCATGCTTCAGCGCCTCGGCCACCGAGAGGTAGGCGTCGGGCAGCACCACGTACTTGCCGACGATGCCGACGCGCACGGTCGTCTCGGCCCGGTCGATGAGCTCGACCAACGCCTCCCACGCCCGCAGGTCGGGTTCGCCCGGCAGGTCGAGCAGCTTGCACACGTAGTCGTCGAGGCCCTCGGACCGCAGCACCAACGGGATCTCGTAGATGTTGCGGGCGTCGGCGCAGTTGATGACCGCCTCGACGGGCACGTCGCACAGGTTGGAGATCTTCTTCTTCTGGCCCTCGGAGATGGGCGTGTTGGAACGGCACACGATGACGTCGGGTTGGATGCCCATCGAGCGCAGGTCGCTGACCGAGTGCTGCGTCGGCTTCGTCTTGTGCTCCCCCGTCGGCCCGATCAACGGCACCAGCGTCAGGTGGATGTAGCAGACGCGGTCGCGCCCGACGTCGTTGCGGAACTGCCGGATCGCCTCGAGGAACGGGAGGATCTCGATGTCGCCGACCGTCCCGCCGATCTCGGTGATGACGACGTCGACGTCCTCATCGGAGATGCGGAGGATGCGGTCCTTGATCTCGTTGGTGATGTGGGGCACGACCTGCACGGTCTTGCCGAGGAAGTCGCCCTTGCGTTCCTTGGAGATCACCGATGAGTAGATCGCGCCGGTTGTCGCATTCGACGTGCGCAGCAGGTTCTCGTCGATGAAGCGTTCGTAGTGGCCGAGGTCGAGGTCGGTCTCGCCGCCGTCCTCGGTGACGAACACCTCGCCGTGCTCGAAGGGGTTCATCGTCCCGGGGTCGACGTTGATGTAGGGGTCGAGCTTCTGCATCGTGACCCGGAGGCCTCGGGACTTGAGCAGCCGGCCGAGGGAGGAAGCGGTGAGCCCCTTGCCCAGGGAACTGGCCACTCCGCCCGTCACGAAGATGTGTTTCGTCACGGGCTTTCACCCTACCGCTTGTCGGCCCCCAACCGATCGATGGCCCGCAACGGGGGCACCCGATCGATCACCCGGCTGAACGAGACCCACTCGGAGATGCCGTTCAGGACGAGCACGCCGCCGAGCGTGGCCAGGCGCACCACCGGCGATCCGGCCACGACCACGCCGAGGCCGATGACGCCCCCGAGGACGTTGGCCCCGGTGTCGCCGAGCATCAGCCGCTCCCGTAGGTCGTCGACCACGAGGGCAAGCGCCGCGCCCACGACCACCGCCGCGGGCGCCAGCGAGGCCGCGGCCCGCGTGCCCGCGACCACGGCGGCGAAGGCGATAGCGGCCACCTTGATCGTGCGGCCGGGCGCCCGGTCGAAGAGGTTGCCGAGGTTGGCGGCCAGGGCGACCAGGGCGGCGTCGGCCACGAGGAAACCGACGTCGCTCGACGGCCGCACCGCGGCCACCGCGACCAGCGCCAGCGCGGCCCCGCCGAAGAGCTTGAGCCCGCCGGTGGTGAGCCGGCCCGCGGCCAGGGCCTCGACGTGGCCGCGAAAGCCGCGCCGCTCGCCGTCGCCGGCCAGGTCGTCGATCAGGCCCAGGAGGGCGAGTCCGACGACGAGCACGAGCACGCCGAGCCTGGCCCCGTGCAGGCGGCTGTCGTCGCCGATGGCCGCGGCCAGCAGGATGCGTACCGCCTCGACGCCGACGACGGCGACGGCCAGCACGAGCCCGGCCGCGGTCGGCAGGCTGTGGCCCCGGTAATTCGAGCGGGCGAAGACCTCGGCCCCGAACACCGGCCGGAGCAACAACCACACGATGCGGGCCGCGAGGAACCCGACCACCAACGCCGCCGCCACCGCCATCGTCAGGCCACCGACCGCAAGGCCCGGACCCGCCGGCCGTCGCCCTCGGTGCGCTCGCGGTCGCGGGCGACGGCCAGCAGCGTCATCAGCGGTCCGACGTAGACGAACACCACCGCGGCCACCACGATCCCCGAGTCGTTGACGATGTACCCGAGGAGGCCGGCGGCCAGGGTCGCGGCCACCCCCGCCCGCAGGGCCGACGGCCGGGGCAACAGGTCGCTCCACCGCTTCGTCCAGCCAAGGACGTAGAGCATCCCGCCGGCGAGGACGATGACAGCCCACGTCCACGGCGAGGTGTAGCTACGGAAGTTCACCGCCAGCCGGCGGCCGACGGTGGTGGTGAACGCGCTGGGGCCGTCGCGGGCCACGTCGCTGACCAACCGGCCGAGGTGGGTCTGGGTGGAGGCCGGCCGCATGACGTCGATGCCGGCGACCACCGCGACCACGGCCACCGTCACCAACCCGGCCACCGCCAGCGCCCGCCCGTCGAGCCGCCGTCCCGACAGCACCAGCACGACCAGGCCGAGCACCGGCACCAAGGTGAGGATGCCGCCGACGTCCGAGCCCAGCGTGGGCGCGCCGTCGATGAGCACGACGAAGCCGAAGAGGCACGCCACCGTGAGCAAGGCCTCGCGGCGCCGGGGCGCGTAGGCCACGTGGATGGCGCCGAGCAGGACGGTACAGGCGGCCAAGGTGGCGAAGGCGGTGTTGCCGAGGCCGGTGAAGCGGCTGGCGGTGTGCAGCGAGTAGCCGAGCAGGCTCGACGTCTGCAGGCGCGCGCCGGTGGCCACGTCGAGGGCGAGCACGGCGATGGTCGCGCCCAGAATCCACGACAGCGGGCTCAGCGGGTGGCGGTTGGCCCGCAACGCCAACCACACCACCGCCCCGTCGATCGCCAGCAAGACGCCGATGCCCGGCCTCCCCGTCGCGGCCACGTCAGGGATGGCCCGGAACAAGAACGTGGCCAACGGGTAAGCAGCGATCGCCAACACCCCGACCCGCAACGTTT
>JAXDPV010000142.1:0-11583 GCA_034668185.1 Actinomycetota bacterium | reverse complement strand
CGCCGAGGCCGACCATCACGGCCAGCGACAGCAGAGCGCCCAGGAGGAAACCGCCCTGGGCCAGCGTCGTCTGGAAGCCATCGACGCCGCCGGGCGGGACGACCAATGCGGCGCCCACCAGGTTGGCGAGGAAGCCGAGGGTGAGGAAGCCGGCGTACACCCGGGGTTTGCGGGTCCAGGACCAGCCCAGGCCGAACAGGCCGACGAGCAGCGGCCACCACCCGACCTCGCGGGACAGGACCCCGAGGTAGACGAGCAACCGGACGGGCAGGAGGACGGCGTCGCTCGGCCCGACCTTCTTCCCCGGGCTGTCGTCACGGCCGAGCACGTCGGTGCCGAGGCCGAAGTCCTTGAGGGTGATGAGGTCGACGACGCGGTGGACCGAGGTGGCGTGGCCCCAGTCGAGCGCGGGGTTCTGGCCGGCCCGCACCAGGACGAAGCCCCAAACGAGCACCACCGCCAAGACGCCGGCCACGACCGCCGCGCCCAGGTCGCGGACCCGGGGGAGGGGCCGCTTCACCAGCACCAGCCAGGCGAGGGCGGGCACGAGCAGGGCGACGATCTGCCAGGAACCGCCGGTGGCCGCGCCCAGCACGGCCCCGGCCAGGCCGAGGCGCCACCACCCGCCCCGCTCCCGCCACGCCAGCACGGCGTAGGTGGTGGCCGCCAGGAGGAAGGCCGAGAAGGCGTAGTGCTTGGCGAAGCCGGCGTAGAACCAGAACGACGTGCCCGTGGCCAGCGTCAGCGCGCCGGCGAGGGCGCCCACCCGGGTGGCCCCCATCTTGCGGGCGATGAGGAACACCATCGTGGCGGTGAGCGCGGCCGACACCACGCTGAAGAGGTTGACCCGCATCGCCATGCTGCCGAAGGGCAACAGCGTGGAGAAGATGCGGGCGGCGATGACGTAGACCGGATAGCCGGGCGCATGGAGGATGCCGAGCGCCTTGATCCCGGCCACCGACTCCGGGCTGTCGCCGAGGGCGACGTGGGTCGAGAACGTCGACAGGAAGACGAGCAGCGACGCGCCGAAGGCGGCGAGCGTCCACCGGGTCTCGGCTTCGTTCACGGCGCGCCGAACCGACGCAACTGGAGCCGGCATCGGTGGGCGACCGTAGCTCAGCGCCTGGCGCGCAACGTCCGGACGTCGATGCGGGCGCCTTCGGCGGCCAGGGCCGCGCCCCACGCCGCCAGGGTCACCACCACCGAGGGCAGCAACCGCAGGGCCCGGCCCCGCAGCTCGGGGGCCCAGGCGAAGACGCGGGCGTAGATCGACACCAGCCGGCCCGCGGCTGCGACCGGTGCCAACGGCGTGTAGCGCACCAGCGGCCGGAGCTTGTAAGGACCCCGCCGGCCGAGGTGGGCGGTGAAGCGGCCGAACATGGCCTGGTGCTCGACGACCGAGCGCAGCGTCGTGCGGTTGTGGTGGACCACCGACGCCTCGGGGGCGAAGGCGAACCGTCCCATGGCCCGCCATCGTCCGGTGAGCAACGTGTCCTCGCCGCCCTCCATGTCCTCGGGGAACGGGCCCGTCGACCGCCACAGCGACGCCGGCACCAGCAGGTTGCAGGTGGCGCCGTGCCACGCGGTCCTGGCCGGCCGGCGGGGATGGAGGTCGAGGAACTCGACCAGGTACTCGACCGTCCCGGGCCCGCTGTCGGGCGTGCCGTTGACCACCGAACCGGCCACGGCCCGCTCGCCTCCCGCCGAGGCCAGCACCAGGGCGTCGAGCCAACCGGGTCCGACCTCGACGTCGGCGTCGGTGAACACCAATAGCTCGCCCCGGGCCAGGGCCGCACCCCGATTGCGGGCGGCCGCGGCCCCGAGCCTCGGCACCACGGCCACGAGGGTGACCCGGGCATCGGCGAACGGGCTCGGCAACCCGTCGATGGTGTCGGCGCTGGCCACCACGATGACCTCGAAGCCGCCGGCATACCCGTTGGCCAGGAGACTGGCGACGCACCGGTCGAGCGTCCGCTCGGCCCGGTAGGCCGGCACGACGACCGACACGCGTGGCTCGGTGGTCGGGTTCATCCGGCGGGACGCTACCGGCCGCCGAGAGTTGCGTACGGTGGCGGGCCGTGCCCCGCCCCACCCGTCTCGCCCTGCCCGCGGACCGACCGGCGCTCGAAGACCTCTTCGACGGCGTCTTCGGCTGGCGGCGTTCGACCGAGGCGTGGGCGTGGCAGTACCCGCTGGACGGCTCCCGCTGGAACAGCTTCGTCGTCGAAGCCGACGGTGCCGTGGTCGGCCACCTCGGCTGGGCCCTGTTCCCCACGTGGGTGGACGGCGAACCGGGCACGATGATGATCGCGGCCGACACCATGGTCGCCCCGTCCCACCGCGGCCAAGGCGTGATGGGCGCGCTGGTGGAAGCCAGCCTGGTCGAGGCCCGCGGGCGCGGCGTCGACGTGCGGGTCGCCTTCCCCCGTGACGTGGTGGGGTCGATGGCCGAGCGCTACGGCGCGGGCAAGGTGATCGGCCACCTCCCGCAATGGATCAGGTGGCGCGACGGTCGCAGCCTGGCCGCCAGCACGGGCCGGCCGCGGCTCGCCCCCGTCGCCGGCCTCGGCATGGGCGCGTTCCGGGCCGCCGTGGGGGCGGGCCGCGAGCGCGGCGCCGCGGTCGAGGAGATCGGCATCGACAGCTCCGAGTTCGCGACCGCGGCCGACGCGCTGGCCGAAGAGTCGCGAAACCTCGTCGCGATCGGGCGGGTGCGCGACGCGGGCTACCAGCGGTGGCGATGGGCGAGGCCGGGATCGTCGTGGCGCGCCTTCGTCGTGCGCGGCGACGATGGGGTCGCCGGGGTGGCCGTGGCCGAACGCTCGACGACGAGCGACGGCATCGCGCGCGCCCGCATCGTCGACCTCTTCGCCGTCGACGAGGCCGCCACCGTCCGCCTGCTCGACGGCGTGGCCACGACCTTCGAATCCGACGGCGCCGGGCTCGTGACCTTCGAGTACGCCGACCCGAGGCGGTGGAGCCGGCGGGCGTGCTACCGCGCCGGCTTCCTGCCGCGAGGCGACGGACCGTGCACGATCGTGCTCGCGGTCTCGGCCAGGGCCCAGGCCCTCCCGCCCGGGTGGGCGTCGTGGTTCGTCACCTACGCCGACACCGACCTCGTCTGACGGCGGGCCACGACGTAGGCCACGTTGACGACGATGCGGACGACGACGTAGACGGCCGCCTTGGGCCGCACCAGCGAGGGCACGAGGGCGAGGACGAGGGCGGCCGTCTTCGCCAGCCGCAGCCAGACGTCGGTGCGGCCCCGCAGCTCGTCGCGGGTGCGGTCGGAGCGGCCCTCGGCCCACCCCCGCCGCAACAACCAACCCAACCGCACCTGGTCGGCCCGGACGTGGTGGCGCACGACCGCGCCGGCGGCATCGACGCTGCGCAAGCCCGCGGCTTCGAGTTGGCGGCAGAGCTCGGTCTCCTCGTGTAGCCCGGGCCGGCCGGCCCGATGGCCGAGGGCCGAGCGGAACCCGCCGGCGGCCAACGCCGGCTCGCGACGGATGGCCATGTTGGCGCCGAACGGATAGTGGCCGCCGCCGGCCGCCCGTTCGCCGTAGGCGACGCCGAGCCGCGCCGGCAACCACCGGGGCGCGGCCCCGCCAGGCCACTCGGGCACGATCGTGCCCCCGACCGATCCGACGGCCTCGTCGTCGAGGGGCGCGACCAGTGCGTCGAACCAACCGGGTTCGGGGGTGACGTCGTCGTCCACGAACACGACCACGTCGCCGGTGGCCGCGGTCAGGCCCCTCTGCCTGGCGGCGGCGATGCCGGGCATGGGCTCGGCTTCGATCCGGGCGGCGAGCGACGGCGCCTCCCCGCCGCCGCTCCACACGACGATCATCTCGGCGCCGGGGGCCTGTCCGGCCGCGATCGCCACCGTCGTCGCGAGCCGCGGCGACGCGCCGTTCGTACACACCACGATCGAGACGTTCACACCAGGTCGGAGAGGCGGACGAACTCGAGGCCCGCGCTCGCGGCCAGCTCGGCCGAGAGCGAGGCGGCCATGTCGACGGCGCCGTCCGCGCCGTCGTGCAGCAACACGATGGCGCCGGGCTCGAGCGAAGCCCGCAGGTTGGCCCGCAAGCCTTCGGCCGTCGTCGACTCCCGCCAATCGCCGGGGTCGTGGGACCACAGCGCGACCTCCATGCCGGCGCGGGTCGCGGCCTGGAGCCCCCGCCACGAGAGCCGGCCGAACGGCGGTCGATGAAAGCGAACGGCGGCACCGGTGGCGTCCTCCACCGTGGCTTTGGCCGCGGCCAGGCGGCGGGCCAGCTCGGCGATGGCCAGCCGGTCGAGGCGCTCGTGGACGTCGGCATGGACGCCGAGCTCGTGGCCATCGGCCACGACCTGCCTGGCCACGTCCGGGTGAACGGTGACCAGCGACGAGAGCACGAAGAAGGTCGCCTTGGCCCCGGCGGCGCGCAGCGCGTCGAGCACCGCCGGCGTCCCCCGTGGGTCGGGGCCGTCGTCGAAGGTCAGCCCCACCCGGGGTGCCGACGCGGGCCCGGAAAGGTGGGTGCGGGCGCTGCCGGGGAGGAAGGATCGCCAGCCGGGGCCACGCACCGGCGGAACTAGAGTGACGGCCGTGTGCGCCGCCCGCCACCCGGGTGAGGTCACCCTCCGACATTACGAACCCGGCGATGAGCGCGCCATCCAGGCGATGTTCGACGACACCTTCGGTCGCCAGGGCGGCGCCGCGGCGTGGGCGTGGCGCCACGTCGAGGCCCCGACCGGTTCCACCAACATCCGGGTGCTGGAGGCGAGCGGGCAGATCGTCGGCCACCTGGCCCAGGTCGACTTCGCCACCTTCATCGGAGGCGGGCGCGGCATCGTGCGCCAAGGCGGCGACCTCATGCTGCTGCCGGAGTTCCGCGGCCACGGCCTGGCCTCGATGTTCGGCCGGGACTCGATCGACGACGTCGGCTTCGACGTCAAGCTCTCGTTCCCGACCGACGCCGTCGTCGAGCGCTTCCGCCGCAACGAAGAACCGAGCCAGCTCGTCGTCGCCCCCAAGCTGCCCGAGTGGGTGCGCTGGTTGCGCCCCCTCGCCGCGGCCAGGAACGCGTCGACGTGGCCGGAGCGGGTCGCGGCCCCCGCGGTCGTCGTCGGCCTCGCCGCCAGGCACGCGATCACCAAGGGCCGCGGCGTCGGCGTCGTCGTCGCCGACGCGCCCGACGTCACCACCGAGTTCGACGACCTGGCCGAGCGGTCGGCGGCGTGGGCCGGTTGCATCCGGGTGCGCGACGCCGCCTACGTCCGCTGGCGGTGGCTCGACAACCCCCTCGGCCAATGGACCTTGGCCACGGCCCGGCGCGACGGCCGCCTCGTGGGTTGGGTCGTGTTCGGCGCGCGCCACGACGGCGACCCGTCGGTCGGCCGCATCGTCGACGCGCTGGCCGAAGACGAGATCGTCCTCGGCCGCCTGCTCGGCCACGTCACCGAACGCTTCCGACGGCGCCGCGCAACCCACGTCGCCTTCGCCATGCGCGACCCGCGGCCGTGGGCGGCGCAGGCCTGCCGGGGGGCGGGTTTCCTCGAGCGCGGGGTCGGGCCCAACGTCGTGCTGCGGAGGTTCGCACCCAAGCGGGCCGCGCTCACTGCCGACCCGGCCTCGTGGTACCTGACGCTGGGGGACAGCGATCTTGCCTGAGCCGTTCTTCAGCATCTGCATCGTCACCGGCCGGCGAACCGACCTGCTCGAGGCGTGCCTGGCCAGCCTGGCCGACCAGCAGGACGCACCGCCGTTCGAGCTCCTCGTCGCCGCCGACCGCGACGCCACCGTCGCCGCCCAGGTGTTCGCCCGCTTCCCCGAGGCCAAGGTGGCCGCGGTCGAACCGTCGTTTCCTGGCGCGGCCCGCAACGTGCTCATCGACGCCGCCAGGGGAACGTGGTTGCTGTTCCTCGACGACGACGTGACGTTCCCGCGCGGCTTGCTTCGCCGGTTCGCCGACCTGGCCGCCCTCCACCCCGAGGCCCTCGTGCTCGGCGGCCCCAACGAGACCCCGCCCCGATCGAGCCGGTTCCAAGTCGTGCAGGGAGCGGTGCTGTCTTCGGTCGTGGCCAGCGGGCCGGTGCGCCGCCGCTACGGCCCCCACCCCGCGGGCACGGCCGACGAGCGCTGGTTCATCCTCTGCAACCTGGCCGTGCGCCGCGACGCCATGGTGCCCTTCGCCAGCGACCTGGCCTGCGCCGAGGAGAACCAGATGCTCAACGAGCTCAGCGGGCGCGGGTATCCGATGCACTACGACCCGAAGCTGGCGGTGTTCCACGAACGCCGGTCGACGTTCGGCGGGTTCTGGCGTCAGATGCGCAAGTACGGCCTGGGCCGGGGCCAGTTGCTCAGGCGCGATCCGTCGTCGTTGCGGCTGGCGTTCCTCCTCCCGTCGGCCCTGCTGGCGTACCTTGTCGCCGCGCCCTTGGCGGTGCTGGCGACGGGCTCGATGGTGCCGGCCATCCCCTTGCTCGTCTACGTGGCCGGCGTCCTCGCGGGCGCGGCCCGCGTGGCTGTGACCCTGCGCAGGCCGTCGGCCATGGCATGGGCGATGGCCCTCATCCCCACGGTCCACGTCGCTTACGGGGCCGGTGTGGTCGCCGGCGTGGTCTCGCACACGCGGCCGCGGCGGGTGCGTTCGACGCCGAAAGCCCGGTGGGTCGCCATGTCGGCCGAGCACCCCCGCCGCGAGCCGTGACTGTCGGGGCCCGGACGTCGGTCTCGTCCTGGGAACTGTTGCGGGCGCTGGTCGAGCGCCAGGTCCGGGTGCGGCGGAAGCGCTCGATCCTCGGCGCCTCGTGGCCCGCGGTCGCGCCGGTGTTGCTCCAGGCGCTCTACGTCTTCGTGTTCGGCGCGGTGTTCGACGTCGGCATACCCCGCTATCCCGAGTACCTCTTCACCGGCCTGCTGCCGTGGACGTTCCTCGCCCAGACCATCGGCCAGACGGTGACCAGCCTGTCGTCCGAGCCCGACCTGATCAGGCGGAGCCCGTTCCCCTACGAGCTGCTGCCGATCACCACCGTGGTCGTGATGGGCATGTACTTCCTCGCCACCCTGGCCGGCTTCATCGTCTTCCTCGGGGTGCGCGGGCACCTGGCCTACGCCGTGCTGCCGGCCATCGTGCTGCCCGTCGTCGCCCTGTTCCTGCTGGTGTCCAGCATCTCGATGATCCTGTCGTTGGTCGACGTCTACAACCACGACCTCCGGCTGATCCTGGCCAACTTGTTGACGGTGTGGTTCTTCCTCGTGCCCATCGTCTACCGGCCGGGCATGGCCCCCCGGCCCGTGCGCTTCCTGCGCTCGGTCGACCCCATGAACATGATCGTCGGCCAGTTCCGCGACATCCTCCATTTCGGCCAGCTCTCCCGGCCGCTGCACGCCGGGTTGATGCTCGTCGTCTGCACCGCGTTGTTCGTCGGCTCGCGCGCCGGGTTCCGGGTGCTGTCGCGGGAGCTGGCCAAGGACATCTGATGGCGTCCATCGAGATCGACCACCTGTGGCAGGGGTATCACGGCGCGACCGTGCGCGGCTGGCGGCGCCGGGGCGAGCACAAGTGGGCGCTGCGGGACGTGAGCCTGCACGTCGATGCCGGCGAGATGGTCGGGGTCATCGGCGGTAACGGCTCGGGCAAGACGACGCTGCTCCAGACCGTGGCCGGCGTGATCGTGCCGCTGCAGGGAACGGTGGCGGTGTCGGGCCGGGTGTCGTCGTTGGTCGAGCTCTCGGCCGGCTTCCACCGTGAGCTCACGGGCGAGGAGAACCTGCTCATCGGCGGGGTGATCCTCGGGATCCCCAGGCGTGAGGTCAGGGCCAGCTTCGACGAGATCGTCGCCTTCTCCGGGCTCAGCCCCGAGGCCCTGCGCTCGCCCCTGCGCACCTACTCAGCGGGGATGGGGTTGCGCCTCGGGTTCTCGTTGGTCGCCCATTCGAACCCGGACGTGCTGCTGGTCGACGAGGTGCTGGCCGTGGGTGACGACGAGTTCAGGGCGCGGTGCGTCGAACGGGTCCACGAGCTGCGGCGGGGCGGGTGCGGCGTGCTGATCGTCTCCCACGACCTCGACCTCGTACGGGCGCACTGTCACCGGGCCCTGCTGCTGGCCGCGGGCGAGGCGGTGGCCGAGGGCCCCGCGGGCGAGGTCGTCGACCGCTACCTCGAGTCGGCGTGAGCGGCCCGCCCTCGTTGACGGTGGTCGTGCCCGCCCGCAACGCCGCCCGGACGATCGGCGAGCAACTCGACGCGTTGGAGGCCCAGGAGTACGAGGGTCCGTGGGACGTGGTGGTCGCCGACAACGGCTCGACCGACGGGACCGCCCGGGTGGTGGAGGAGCGGGTGCGGCGGTGGCCGGGGTTGCGGCTCGTGTCGGCGGCCGGGCGGCGGGGGCCGGCCCACGCCAGGAACGTCGGGGTGGCTGGGTCTGATGGTGCGCTGCTGTTGTTCTGCGACGCCGACGACGTCGTTCGCCCGGGGTGGGTCGCGGCCCACGCGCTGGCGCTTCAGGACCATGCGTTGGTCGCCGGGGCCATCGACCTGCGGGCGTTCTGGCCCCACGTCGGCGCCGGGTACGCCGGGCCCATGACCCGCCCGCCCGGGGCCCGGGAGTGGATGGCATACGCGGCCGGGGCCAACCTGGCGGTGCGCCGCGACGTGTTCGCCGCCGCCGGCGGG
The DNA here is from genome assembly GCA_034668185.1 of Actinomycetota bacterium. Classification (GTDB taxonomy): domain Bacteria; phylum Actinomycetota; class Acidimicrobiia; order Acidimicrobiales; family CADCTF01; genus DATLED01. Next base: position 2,917 of record JAXDPV010000142.1, on the reverse strand, counting down.
TTCGACGAGGACCTGCGCTCGGGCGAGGACCAGGACCTGTCGTGGCGCTTGCAGCTCGCGGGCCACGAGCTCGGGTTCGCGGCCGGTGCCGTCGTGGCCAAGCGCGACCGCACGAGCTTCGTGGGCACGTGGCGCCAGCACTTCGGCTACGGCCGGGGGAGCGTGCTCCTCTACCGCAAGCTGGCGCCGTTGGGGATGCCTCGCCGCGACGTTCGCACCGTCGCCGGCTACGTGTGGTTCATCGGCACCAAGTGGTGGCGGGCGGTCCAACCTGGCTACCGCCGGCTCTGGGCGATGACGGCCGCGGCCCAGGTCGGCCGGGTGGTCGGGTCGGTGCGGTACCGGACGCTGTACCTCTGATCTGGTGGACGCGTCGGTGATCCTCCCGGTCCGCAACGAGGCCGGCGGTGTGGGCCGCCAGCTCGACGCCCTTGTGTCCCAGTCGTTCGACCGGCCGTGGGAGATCGTCGTCGTCGACGACGGGTCGACCGACGCGACCGCGGCCATCGTGTCGTCGTTCGTGGGTCGCCCGACCGGGCCCGCGGTGCGCCTGGTCTCGCGGCGCGGCGGCCGGCCCAACATCGCCGGCGCCCGCAACCTCGGGGTGGCTGGGGCGTCGTCGTCACGCCTGCTGTTCTGCGACGGCGACGACGTCGTGCAGCCCGGCTGGGTGGCCGCCCTCGTGGGGGCGTTGTCGGAGGGTGGGTCGATCGTGGGGGGCGCGCTCGTCGGTGAGGACGGGCCCCGGGTGGGCGACGCCGGGATGGCCTTCGCCCTCGGCGCCAACATGGCCGTGGCCGCCGCCGTCTTCGAGGCCGTAGGCGGCTTCGACGAGGCCGTGCCCTTCGCCTGTGACACCGAGTTCTCCTACCGGGCCCAGCTCCGGGGCTGGCCGTTGGTACATGCGCCCTCGGCGGTCGTGCTCAAGGGCGAGCGGTCCACGCTGTCGCGTGCGATGGTGCAGGAGTGGCGGTGGGGTTGGGAGGGCGTGGCCGTCTACCGCAAGCTGCGCCCCGAGGGCATGGGTGCCGGTTCGTGGCGGGCGTCGCTCGGCGAGGTCGTGGGGTTGGTGCGGGGCGCGCCGGTGGCGCTGCGTTCCCGGCGGGGCCGCGGTCGTTGGGCCCGGCGGTTGGCGTTTCGTCTCGGGCGGTTGGTCGGCTCGGCCAGGTACCTGACCTTCCGGCCGTGACGCCGTGACTGCGCTTGCCGCCCTCGACGCCAGCGTGATCCTGGCGGTGCGCAACGCGGTGTCCACCGTGGGTGCCCAGCTCGCGGCCATCGCCGCCCAGGAGTTCGAGGGTTCGTGGGAGGTGGTCTTCGTCGACAACGGGTCGACCGACGGAACCGCCGCGGTCGCATCGTCGTGGGACCGCCCGGGCGTCCCGCTCTATCCCGTGTCGGCCGACGCCGGGCCCGGTGCGGCCTACGCCAAGAACGTCGGCGCCGCGGTGGCGCGAGGCCGCATCCTCGTCTTCTGCGACGGCGACGACGTGGTGCAGCCGGGGTGGCTGGCCGCCCACGTGCGGGCCCAGGGCGCGGCTGCGGGCTTGGTGGGTGGGGCCTTCGTCGGGCGGCCGCCCGTGCTCCCCGGCTACCTCGACTGGATGCCGTTCGCCGACAGCGCCAACCTCAGCGTGGCCGCCGACGTGTTCCTCGTTGCCGGTGGCTTCGACGAGGGCTTGCGCTACTCGTCCGACCGCGAGCTCAGTTGGCGGTTGCAGCTCGCGGGCACGGCGTTGCGGTTCGCGCCCGACGCATTGGTCGCCAAGGGGGAACGGGCGCGCCTGCGGTCGGTGGTCCGCCAGAACCTGCGGTGGGGGTGGGCCGACGTCGTCATCTACCGGCGGTACCGCTCCGTCGGCCAGCCCCGCGCCGACACCGGCCACGCTTTGCGGCAATGGAGAGGCCTGTTGCGCCGGCCCGCGGGCGATGACGAGAGCCGGCGGGCGTGGGCGCGGGAGGCCGGCCGCCGGATCGGGCGGTTGCTGGCGTCGATCCGCTACCGCACGCTGTTCCTCTAGTCGACGACGTTGACGACGTTGATGGGCGCGCCGGCGGCGAAGGCATTCACCTGGTCGAAGACGTCGGCGAACTGGAGCTCCCACTCGTCGGTGGTGACGTAGCCGATGTGGGGCGTGGCCACGACGTTGTCCATGGCGAGCAGGGGCTCGGTCGTCGGGTCGGTGATCGGTTCCCGTTCGTAGACGTCGACTGCGGCCATGCCCGGCCTTCCGTCTCGCAAGGCCTCGACCAGCGCGCCCGGTTCGATCAGGCCGGCCCGGCTGGTGTTGACGATGAGGGCGGTCGGCTTCATGCGGGCGAGGTCGTCCCTGGTGACGATGCCGCGGGTGGCGTCGACCAGGCGCATGTGGAGGGTGACGATGTCGCTCGCCTCGAACAGGTCTTCCTTGCTGGCCGCCACCCGGAGGCCGGCGGCCTCGGCCCTTGCCCGCGACTCGGGCCGGGCCCACACCAGGACGTGCATACCGAAGGCCTGGGCGTAGCCGGCCACGACCTTGGCGATGCGGCCGTAGCCGTAGATGCCGAGGGTCTTGAAGAGGAGGCTGTGGCCCACGCGCGCCTGCCACCGCCCGGCTCTGGTGGACTCGACCTGCTGCGGGATCTGGCGCATGGCCGCCAGGATCAGCCCCCATGTCAGCTCGGCGGTGGCGTACGACGGCGAGCCCGCGTGGAGGTCGGACGACACCACGATCCCGTGCCTCGTGCACGCCTCGATGTCGATGTGGGGGTACACGCTGCGCTGGCTGATCAACCTGAGGTTCGGCAGCCGTTCGACCAGCTCGGCCGTGATCTGGGTGCGTTCCCTGATCAGCACCAGCGCCTCGGCGTCGGCCAACCGCCCGGCCAGCACGTCGACGTCGTCCACGTGGTCGGTCCACACCGTCACCTCGTGCCC
>JAXDPV010000141.1:0-3120 GCA_034668185.1 Actinomycetota bacterium | reverse complement strand
GACGCCGCCGCGTACCCGGCGGCGTACTCGGCGCCCCGTTCGGGTTGGGTGGCGAACCGCCCCGTCCCGATCACCCGGCTCTGCAGGGTCAGGTGCGGTCGTCCCCGCCCGTCGACCCCCGAGCCGGCCACGTGCTTCCACCCTCGCCCGGTCAAGAACCGGTGGTCGCCGCTGGCCACCAGCGACGTCCCGTCTTCCAACACCACACGAAAGGCGCGCTTCACCGTTTGCCAGTGGGCCAGCACCTGGGTCCGCACGAAGCGCCGCACCCGCCCGCCCGGAGACGACAACGACGTGCCGTACACCGAGTCGCCCGGCCGCAACGACGAGATCGGCCGGTGGCGGCCGTCGCCCATCAACACCGGCGTGTCGGGGCCGAGGCAGTAGACGCACGCGTGGCTGCAGCCCCGGTAGGCGTTGATCGTCCAGTGGAACGGGAGCCGAGCCGCCGACGGCACCTCGTTGATGATCCGCCGGGCCCGAACGTGCAGGAACTCGAGGCCTCGGAACTCGCCGGTGCCGACGTGGCGGTCGACGACATCGTCCTCAGGGAACAGGGTGCCCTGGGGGCCTTCGTCCTCCTCGCTGGCGAGCGTCCAACGCATGAGGAAGAACGTATCGAACGTATGTTCGCCCCGTCAAGGGGCTATTCGGCGGTCGATGTCCAGGCCCGCATCATGGCCGGCAACGAGCGGGTGACCCGGTCGACGAAAGCCTCGTCGTCGGCGGCGACGCCCTCCTCCAACCAGTGGAGAACGGCGGCCACGAGGTACGACATGATCGTCTCCGCCGCCCACCGCCGCTCCGGCCCGCCGGCCACTCCCACGCTGGCGAGGAGGGCCTCGGCCGCCCGCACGCCACGGTCCCTGATGTCGGCGGCGTGGTCGGCGAATTGCGGTTCTCGGACGGCGTGGCGCCACAACAAGGTGAAGCCGGCCGGGTCCTCGCGGGCGACGGTGAGCAACGCCCGCACGCCGCCCGAACCCGGCCTCCCGGCCTGCAACCCGGCGATGAACACCTCCCGGGAGCGCTCCGACACCTGCTCGAGCACGGCGTCGTAGAGCTCCTGCTTGGAAGCGAAGTGGCGATAGACGATGAGCTTGGTGATGCCAGCGGCCGCGGCCACGTCCTCCATCGACGTCGCGGCGTAGCCCTTGTCGGCGAAGGCCTCGGCGGCACCGAGGAGGATGGCCTCCCGCCGGGCGGCGCGGTCGAGGAGCTGGCGGGGCGGCGTGCTCATCTCATCTCATCGCAGGTCCTGACCGACGAGGTTAGAGCAGGTCGAGCAAACGTTCGGGTGGGCGGCCGATCACCGCCCGGTCGCCACGGATCACGATAGGCCGTTCGATGAGGATCGGGTGGGCGACCATGGCGTCGAGGAGCTCGGCCCGGCCGACGGTGGCGTCGCCGAGCCCGAGCTCGCTGTAGACCGCCTCTTGGGCACGCATCATCGCCCGGGGATCGTCGAAGCCGAGCAGGCCGAGCACCCGCTCGATCTCGTCGCGGGAGGGTGTGTCGTGGAGGTACTCGACGTACTCGGCCTCGATGCCCCGCTCGGCCAGGAGATCCTTGGCGCCTCGGCACTTCGAGCACCCGGGGTTGAACCACACGCAAACAGAAGTGTCCTCGTCGCTCATACGCGCCAGTCTTGCCGTTGGCCATGACCTCCCGAGCCCGCTTCCTCCTCCTGTGCGCCTGCACGTTCTTCCACTTCCTCGCCATGGGCGTCTTCCTGTCGGCCCTCCCGCTGTTCGTGACCCACGAGCTGCACGGTTCGAAGGCGGCCGTCGGGTTGGTCGTGGGCTCGTACTCGTTGACGGCGGTGTTCTCCCGGCCGTTCGTCGGGCGCCGCATGGACCGCGTCGGGCGGACGCCCTTCCTCCGGGCGGCACCGGTGCTGGTGATGGTGTCGGCCTTCGCCCTCTTCCCAGCCCACTCGCTGGCGGCCATCGTCGGGATCCGCCTGGTGCAAGGCCTGGCCGGTTCGTCCTTTTACACGTCGGCCGCGACCGTGGCCACCGACCTCGCACCCGAAGAACGGCGCGCCGACTACATCTCCCGCTTCAGCCTCTTCCTCTACGCCGGCTTCGCCGCCGGGCCCGCGTTGGGCGAGGCGTTGATCGGGTGGCGCGGCTACGGCTGGGCGTGGGGCGCGGCGTTGGTGTCGTCGGCCATCGCCTTCACCGTCTCGTTGACGGTGAGGGAAACCCTCTCCCTCGAGTCGAGGGCGGCTTCGTTGGCGAGTGCCGGCACGCGGCCTCGGCGTTTCGTCCACCCGGCCGCGGTGGGGCCCGGCCTGGTGCTGATGACGATGGCGGTGGGGTACACCTCGATCTCTTCGTTCACGCCGTTGTACGCCCGGTCGATCGGGTTGGGATCGTCGGGTGCGCTGTACGCCACCTTCGCCATCACCATCCTTGCCGTGCGGTTGGTGAGCGGCCGGTTGGCCGACCGCTTCGGACGGGTGATGGTGGCCATGCCCGGGCTGTTGTCGGGCGCCTTCGGGATGTTCCTGCTCGCCGCCGCCCCCTTTCCCTGGGCGGCCTTCATCGGCGTTTCGGCCTTCGGGGCCGGGCACGCCTTGATCTTCCCGGCGCTGATGGCCCTCACCGTCGACCGGGTGCCGGCGGCCGAGCGGGGCGAGGCGCTTGGTTCGTACACCGCTTGCTTCGACGTGGGGGCGGCTTCGGGTGGCTACCTCGTTGGCTTCGTCGCCGACCAGGCCGGGTACCGGGCGGCGTGGGCGACGCCGGGCTTCCTTTGCCTGATCGGGATTGGGGCGTTGCTGGCCATGGCCCGCCGTCACCGCCTCTCGGGCGCGGCGCCGATCGAAGCCGTGATCGACATCGAGCCCGCCGGCGCTTGAGGTTTGGTTCTGGCTTTCGGACACTGGCGCGTGCCATAGCCGGCGGGAGTGACCGAAAGCAACGCCGAGCGGCCGGACCGCCACCGAGGCGGGGTCAAGGCCGGCCGCCGAAGGCGGCCGTCCCGCAGGGACGCGGAGCAAAGCGGAGCGGCCTTGACGCCGCCGTACCCAGCAGGCGCCGCGGCCACCACCATGGGAACAGCCCGCCCGCCCAGGGCGGGCTTGGTCACCAAGGCGCGGACCCACCGCGAGCG
>JAXDPV010000140.1:0-3616 GCA_034668185.1 Actinomycetota bacterium | reverse complement strand
CGCCGGCGTTGTCCTGCTCGTTCGACAGGGTGACCAGGTCGGGCACGCGGGCGAAGGGCAGGGCCTCGTCGGTGCCGAGCAGCACCACGTACTTGAGGTTGTTGCCGGCGGCGTTGCGGTAGCGGTTGACGACGTTGTTGACGGCCCGGACGACGTCGTTGGCCGCGGCGATCGAGCACGGCGACGCGTCCCACGCCCGGTACGTCGACTTCACGGTGGCGTCGGCGTCGATGGGCACGACCAGGCCGCCGACCTCGGTGCGCGAGGCCACCGTCGCCAGGTTGTTCACCATCGCGGTCGTGGCCGCGGCGCCGTAGAGGTCGCCCATGCGGCCGCGGTTGACGAGGAACAGGGTCTTGGTGGTCGACGACGTCGCCGGCAGCGCGACCACGGGGTCGTTGGTGGAGTCGACGCCGGTGCGGGCCGGGCACGGCGGCAGCGCCGGCGGCGGCACGATGCGGATGCGCAGCACGTACGACTGGGGCGACGACGAGCCGTTGTAGCCCGACACCTGGATCAGCAGCGGCGAGCTGCCTTCGGCGATGACCTGGGCAGCTTCGTCGTCGTTGCCCCGGGTGGCCGAGATACTCCCGACGGGGATCGAGCCGACCGGGATGTCCTGCAGCGTTTCGGGAGCGAGGTTGCCGCCCGCGCCCGACAACCCGGCGCCGCGGTCTTCCATCGCGATCGAGCCGACGGGGATCGAGCCGACGGGTGACGACTGCAACGGCGTGGTCGCGGGCGCGCCCACCACCAGGTCGAAGTCGGCGCCGGCGGCGATGTGGCTGAGCGCGACCTTCACCCGGCTGCCGGCGGCCGGCATCGGGAGGCGGTAGGTGTCGACGTCGTTGGGTTGCGAGATGTTGCCGATGAGGAGGCGGTCGACGGTGCCGTCGCGGGGCGCGGCCGCGCTGTCGGGCTCGCCGTTCTCGACCACGAGCACGGGCGCCTGGTCGTCGAGGGGCGTCGACGTGGGCCCGGCGACGGCGGCCAGGTCGGCGGTGTGCTGGCCGGTGCGGAAGCCGGGCCTGGCTTGCAGGGTCACGACCACGGGTACGCCGCCGACACCGCTGCACGCGCTTGGCACGTTGAAGCGCAGGGCGCCGTCCTTGGCGAACACCGGCGTGGCGGCGGCGAAGGCCGAGCCCGCGACCGACACCTTGCCGGAGGCGTCGACCATGCGGAACCCGCTCGGCAGCTTGACCGCCAGCGCCGCCGGGTCGCCAGGCGCACACGTGATCGTGGCCGCGGCCCGGTAGGTCAACTCGTTGTTGGGCACGCCCGCGAAGTCCTGCATACCGTCGATGGGCAGCCGCTCCCACGGGTAGTCGGAGCGCACCAGCAGGTCGAGGACGATCTCGTAGAGGGTGATGTAGCCGAACGCGCCCTTCAGGTCGGCGAGGGTCACGCCGGCGAGGGCGCCGGTGAGCGAGGCCAGGGTGATGCCGGCGCCGTCGAGGGCACCGGCCCCGATGTGCCACAGGAGGATGCCCTGCAACGCCGTCGGGCCGAGGTCGGCGAGGGTCGCCGAGGGGAGGATGGCGTAGGCGATGTCGCGCAGCAAGGTGTTGTCGGGCACCGGGCACGACGCCTTGGTGCAGTCGATGACCGCGGCCTTGTTCGCGATGGAGCCGACCGGGATCGAGCCGACGGGCGAGGCCGCCAGGTCGATCGAGCCGACCGGGATCGAACCGACGGGGATGGAGCCCACCGGGATCGACCCGACCGGGATCGAACCCACGGGGATCGAGCCGACGGGCGAGCCCTGGACGGCGATCGAACCGACGGGGATGGAACCGACGGGCGAGACGCCGAGGTCGATGGAACCGACCGGGATCGAACCGACAGGGATGGACCCCACCGGGATCGAGCCGACCGGGATGGACCCGACCGGGATCGAGCCCACGGGAGCGGATGCGAGCTGCGCGCCGGCGAGGCTGTGGCGGCTCGGGTCGACGCCGTTGGCCGAGCACGACCAACCCTTCTGGGCGAAGAGCTCGCACCACGAGGCCGCGCCCGTCCCCGGGGGCAACGGCAACTGGTCGAGGGGCAGGCCGCCGAGCAAGAGCGCGACCAAGCTGAGGTCGCCGAAGAGCGAGTCGCCCAGGCCGCTGGCGGCCAACGTCATCGCCTTCAACCGGGGCCCGGCCACGGGGTCGGCCAGCACCTGGGCCAGCGTGATCGTCTGCATCGGGAAGCCGGCCAGGTCGGAGCCGGCCAGCAGCGCGATCAGGTCGATGGGCAACGACGACAGCAGCACGTTGTCGAGGCCGATGCTCCCGACCGGGATCGAGCCCACCGGGATGGACCCGACGGGGATCGAGCCGACCGGCGACGTCTTCATGTCGATCGAGCCGACCGGGATCGAGCCCACCGGGATCGACCCCACGGGGATCGAGCCGACCGGGATGGAGCCGACCGGCGACGACTGCACGCCGCTGGCGATCAACGGGAGGTCGCGGCCCGGGATGTCGCGCAGGTTCACCGATGCCGAGCCGATCTGGGCCAGCGTGCGGTCGGTGGTCAGCGACAGCGCCTTGGCCCCGGCCTCGCCGCCGGGGAACCAATCCGGCTGGGTGTCGTCGGCGCCGGTGGTGAGGTCGGTGGACGCGCCGCCGGCCGAGGCCACGGTGGCGACGCGGCCGGCGCGACGGAAGGTGAGGGCGTCCTCGTCGGGACCCCACGACGGGAAGTCCTCTTCGACGACCGAGTCGAACACCTTGCGCAACCCGGAGCCGTCGGGCTGGACCACGAACAGGTCGCTGTCGCCGTCGGCGTTGGAGGCGAAGGCGATGCCCGCGGTCGACCACGACGGGTGGACGTCGTCGCCCGCGGCCGAGGTGACCCGGGCTCCCCCGCCGCTGCCGTCGGACGCGACCGACCACAGGTCGGCGCCGGTCAGCGCCGAGGGTCGCGACACCACGAGGCGCGAACCGTCGGGCGACCACGCCGGCGAATGGTCGTCGCCCAGGCCGAGCGAAGCGGTGACGTCGACTGGGTTGGTGCCGTCGATGCCGGCGACGAAGGCGTCGAGCCCGGCCGTGGGGCCGCCGCTGCGAACGAAGGCCAGGCGGGCGCCGTCGGGCGACCACGACGGCTCGTTGGTGGCGCCGGCAACCGTCGACGTGACGTTGACGGCGTCGGTGCCGTCGGCGTCCATCACCCACACGTCGGCCTCGCCGGCGGCGTCGGACACGAAGGCCACGTGGGCCCCGTCGGGCGACCACACCGGGTCGGTCTCGTTGGCCGAGCTCGACGTCAGTTGGAAGGGCGCGCCCCCGAGGGCCGACACCACGTAGACGTCACGGGCCACGCCGCTCCCGCCGGCGTAGACGATGCCCCGGGGAACGTGGCGGGCGAAGGCGAACTCGTCGATGCCGATGGGCTCGGCCCCGCTGTCGGCGGTGCGCAGGCCGCTGCGGACCTCGACGGCGACCACGTTCTCCTTGGCCGACTGGTAGCCGACGAAGTAGGGCGTCGAGGCCTGGGCGTCGTCGTCGGTGACGAGCAGGTCGGTCGACGTGCCGTCCTGGAACTCGACGTGGACCGTGGCCCGCCCGCCGGCGGCACCGTCGTGGTCGGTGATGGCGAAGCCGAAGCCCGAGGTCGGCCTGGC
>JAXDPV010000139.1:0-19422 GCA_034668185.1 Actinomycetota bacterium | reverse complement strand
CAAAACGGCAGAGGACACGGCGGCAAGCTTACGGTGCCCGGTCAGAAATAGCTGGGCGGCGCCCTCTCCCACCGCTACGGCCTCGACCTCGGGGTCGTCAGCGCCAACCTCTACCGGGACGGCAAGGACAGCGTGGCCTGGCACGGCGACCGCATCGGCCGGAAACGCAACCAGACCGTCGTCGCCATCCTCACCCTCGGGGCCAAGCGCCGCTTCCTGCTGCGCCCCACCGGCGGCGGCCCGTCAGTGCGCTTCGCCCCGGAGGCCGGCGGCCTGCTCGTCATGGGCGGCACGTGCCAACGCACCTGGCAGCACTGCATCCCCAAGTGCGTCGATGTCGGACCCCGGATCAGCGTGATGTTCCGCGAGGAGTATTAGCGGGTAGTCGCCGCTGACCTCCTCGAGCTCACGCCCGTGGGTCTCGGGGAAGGCGACGAGGATGATGACGATCCCGAGCAGCGGCCCGAGGCCGAGGATCATGGCCGCCGTCGGGAGCCCGCCGGTGAGCTGGATGAGCACCCCGCCGAGGGCCAGGCTCGATGCGTTGCCGCCGACCTTGGCGACCGTCGACCACGCGCCCGCCTGGCTGCGGACCGACGTCGGGAACATCTCCATGGCGTAGCCGCCGAGCACCGGCCACGAGCCGAGCGAACCGACGGTCACGAGCATCAGGCAGGGCAGCAACACCGGGATGCCGCCCGGCAACCAAAAGAACCCGACGGCGCCGAGCAGGCTCAACAGCCCGAAGCCGGACCCGATGAAGCGCCGGCCGTAGCGGTCGCTCAAGCCGCCGGCCATCACCATGATCGGGATGCCGGGCAGCCCGGCGGCCACGAGCATGAAGTTCGAGGCCATGGCCGAGATGCCGCGCGACGACTGCAGGAAGTCGAGGGCGAACACGCCGGCTTGGGTCGTCAGCTCGAACAGGAACGCGGTCGACAGCACGAGCACGAGCGACCGCCGCAGGTGCGGCTGCAGGATCTCGTGCCACCGCTCGGCCAGGTGCCCCTGGTCGCGAGCGGCCACGAAGCGCTTGCTCTCCGGCAGCTTGCGCCGCAGGAACCCGATGGCCACCAGCGGCGGAACCCCGATGAGGTACATCACCCGCCACGACACGCCCATGGGTTCGAGGATCCCGCCGAACACGATGGCGCCGAAGCCGACACCGAGGGCGGCGTTCATGGCCAGCACGCCGAAGCCGAGGCCGCGGGCCTTGGCCGGCAGCTCCTCGGCGGCCATCGTCCACACGATGGCGGCCTCGGCGTTGAGGAAGAGGCGGGCCACGAACTGGCACGCCACGTAGGCCTGGATCGAGGGCGCGGCCGCGGTGAGGCCGGTGGCGATGGTGTAGCCAACGATCGACATCAGCAGCATCCGCCGCCGGCCGATGCGATCGGACCAGCGGGTGACGGCCAGCGCCGGCAGCGCGCCGAGGAAGAGGATGCTCAGCCACAACGAGGCCTGCCCCTGGCTGAGGTCGAACGAGGTGCGGATCTGGCGCAGGGCGAGCGAGAGGATGCCGCGGTCGTAGCCGTCGAAGAAGCTGGTGGCCCCGAGGATCAGCAGCAGCGTCCGGTCCTTGGCGTCGAGCTGCGAGAACATGCCGGCGAAGGCGCTGGGCTTGACCGCCGTCGGCTCGCTCATGCCGGGGCCGCCGCCAGCATGGCCGCGAACGCGTCGCGGTCGTACAGCAGGGGCACGTCGGGCAGGTAGAGCTTGCCGTAGCGCTCGAGGTACACGAGCTGCTTCGACAGGAGGAACGTGTCGCGGTCGAACGACGACCGCCGCCCTGGCGAGTTTCGGAACGTCTGTTGCAACCGGCGCTGCTCCTGCCAGTAGCGGTAGCGCTTGGTCAGCTTGGTGCGGAGACCGGTGCCTTCGAGCTCGGGGCCGCGCTCGCGGGATTGCTCGGTACCGATCAGCATCTGGCGCAGGTCGAGCTCGGCGAACGGCGTCGTCATGATGGGCTTGACCTGGCCCTTGACCAGCTCGAGCATGGCGTCGCCGTCGAGGCCGAGGGTGTCCTGCAATCCGGTGCCGTAGACCGCGCGCAGGTGGGCCGTCACCTCGGGCCACGCGCTCTCGTCGCCGAGGCAGCCGGCGATGAGCGCCCGGAAGAAGTGGCGGGTCGACTCCTCGAGCCGGCCGACCACGCCCCAGTCGACGATGCCGAGGGTGCCGTCGTCGAGCATCAGCAGGTTGCCGGCATGGATGTCGCCGTGGAAGACGCCCGACGTGAGCGTGGCCGCGAACCACGCTTGCAGCGCGTCGATCAGGGCCGGCCGCAGCTCGGGCGGTGGGTTGGCCGGGTCGAGGAGGCGGTCGATCGAGCGGCCTTTGAGGAACTCGGTAGTGAGGACCCGCCGGCCGGAGCGCTCCGGGATCACCGCCGGGACCCGCGCCCTGGTGATGCCCATCGTCGCCAGCACCGTGCCGAACCACCCGATGGCCCTGGCCTCGTTGCGCAGGTCGAGCTCCTCCTCCATCTGCAGCTCGAGGCCGTCGAGCACGCCCGACAACGTGCCGGCGATGCCGACCGCGATCTGGGCACCGACGAAGTCGAACAGCGGCTTCATCACGGCCACGTCGGCCGCGACCACCGACTCGATGCCCGGCCGCAGCACCTTGACCGCCACCTCGCGGCCGTCGGGCATGGTCGCCTTGTGCACCGCCGCGATCGACGCCGCTGCGATGGGCGTGCGCTCGAACGAACTGAACAGCTCGTCGAGGGGTGCGCCGAACTCGGCCTCGACCGCGGCCTTCACCTCGGCGAACGGGATCGGCGGGCCCTCGTCGAGGCAACCGCGGAACACCATGGCCACGTCGTCGCCGAAGAGGCTGGGCGCCGAGCCGATGAGCTGGCCGAGCTTGAGGTAGGTCGCGCCCAGGTCGTCGAAGACGGCCCGCACGCCCTTGGCCACGGCGACGGCCGCGCCCGGCCGGCGGCCGGCGGCGAGGAGCCCCGGCTTGGCCAGATGGCGGGCGATGGCCTCGGCCGTGGCCCGGGCCCGGGCCCGCCGCTCGGGGCGCGAGGCCACCGGCAGCGGCGTGGCGTCGATCCGCAGGCCCGAACCCCGCCCAGCCGCGTCTATGTCGTCCTGCTCCAACTCCCCCAACATGGCTCTCCCCGGCCCTTCGCGATACGTCGCGTGTGCGGCAAACGATGCCCGCCCGGTACCCGGCCCGTCAACATGACCATGGTCACCCTGCGCTCAGGCGCAGTTGGAACACGTGCCCACGAGGTCGAGGCGGTGGCCGGCCAGGCGGAAGCCGGTGCCGGCCGAGACCTCCTCGATGGCCCGCTCCACCGACCGCTCGAGCCGGGGCGACAGCCGGATGTCGCTGACGTCGCCGCAGCTCGTACACACGAGATGGTGGTGGTGCTCGGTAAGGTCCTCGGCCAGTTCGTAGCGGGCGAACTCGTCGACGCCGAGCACCCGCCGCACCACGCCCGCGGCCTCCAGGACCGAGAGGTTGCGGTACACCGAGCTCTGGGGGAGGTCGGGCCCGGCCTTGAGGATCTCGGGGATCGGCACCGGCCGGCCGATGCCGTCGAGCACCTCGACCAGGGCGACCCGGTTGCCGGTGTAGCGCTGACCCGCGGCCCGCATCCGGGCACCGACCTGATCGTGCAGCGCGGGGAGGGCCATTAGCGCCGGTCCCGCAACGACGAGAGGGCAAAGGCGCTCGCAGCCACGAGCACGATGGTGCCACCAGGAGCCACGCCCCACACCCTCGCGATCACCAGGCCGACCACCACCGACGCCGCCCCCACGCCCGACGCGGCCACGAGGGTTCCAAAGAAGGACCCCGCCCAGCGCTGGGCCGCGCCCACCGGCAGCACCATCAGCGCGGCCACCAGGAGCACGCCCACCACCCGCATGGCCGCGACCACGGTGACCGCGGCCAGCGCGGCCAGGCCGAGGCTGAGTCCGGTCACGGGCAGGCCCGCCACCCGGGCGGCGTCCTCGTCGAGGACGACGGCGAACAACGCCCGCCACCCCACCACCACGGCGGTGACGATGCCGAGGCCGAGGGCGACGATCACGACGGTGTCGCCGGTCGAGACGGTGAGGATGGCACCGAAGAGGTACGACAACACGCTGGCGTTGAGCGAATGGGCCAGGCTCGACAACACCACCGCGCCGGCGATCCCCGAGTAGAAGAACATGGCCAGCGCGAGGTCGCCGGCGGCGCGGCCCCGCAACCGCAACCACTCGATGCCCACCGCGCCGGCAACCGCCGCGACCATCGCCGTCCAGATCGGGAACACGCCGAGCAGCAGGCCGGCGGCCACGCCGGCGAAGGCCACGTGGCCGATGCCGTCGCCCATCAAGGACATGCGCTTGTGCACCAGGAACGTGCCGATGAGGGGCGCGCTGATGCCGACGACCAAGCCGGCCAGCAGGGCGAGCTGCATGTAGTCGCGGTCGAACGGCCACGGGAGCGGGAGGGTGGCGATCATTCGAGTTCCTCGAGCCACATGGGCAGGTCCGACGGATGGATGCCGAGGCTGACGCCGCTGGCTCGAAGCTCGGCGGGCGTGTCGTCGAAGATGATCTTGCCGTGGCGCAGCACGAGCAGGCGGTCGAGGTCGTCGGCCACCGCGCCGAGCTCGTGGGAGACGAGGAGCACGGCCGAGCGATGGAGCTGCACGAGGTGGACGAGGGAGTCGCGGAAGCGGCGCTGCGACTCGGCGTCGACGCCGGCCACGGGCTCGTCGAGGACGACGACCTCCGGCCTGGTGACCAACGCCTTGGCGATGAAGGCCCGCTGCTGCTGGCCGCCCGACAGCTCGACCAGGCGGACCTTGCGACGGTCGGCCAGCGCGACCGACTCGAGGGCGTGGTCGATCTCGTCCTTGTCGTGCTTGGTGAGGCGCCGGGCCCACCGGCCTTTCGACAAGAGGCCGGCGGCCACGACCTCCTCGACGGTGGCGGCCAGGTCGGCCGAGACCGACGGCCGTTGCGGGACGTAGCCGAGGCGCCACCGTTCACGGAGCTTGGTGACGGGCTCGCCCAGGATGCGGGCCTGGCCCCGGTCGGGTCGGGCCAGCCCGAGCAGCACCTTCAGCAGCGTCGTCTTGCCCGAGCCGTTGGGGCCGACGAGGGCGACGAACTCACCGGGCGCGACCGCGAGGCTCACGCCGTCGAGCACCGGGTCGGCGCCGTAGGCGAAGGAGACGTCGTCGAGTTGGATGGCCGCATTGGGAATGAGAATGGTTGTCACTATAGCGCCGACCGGTTAGGTTGTCGCCATGACCACCCGCCGGACCGTTGCCTTGTTCGTCGCCGCCATCGCCGTCCTCGGCGGGTGCGGAAAGTCGTCGTCCCCGTCGTCGTCCTCCTCCGGCGTGGACGTGACCGCGGCGTTCTATCCGTTGGCCGAGGTGGCGGCGCGCGTCGGTGGCGCGCGGGTCCACGTCACCAACATGACGCCGCCGGGAACCGAGCCCCACGACCTCGAGCTCACGCCCAAGCAGGTCGACACCATCGAGTCGGCCGACGTGGTCGTGTACCTGGGCAAGCACTTTCAGCCGGCGCTGGCCGAGGCGGCCAAGCGATCGAAGGGCGAGAAGGTCGACGCCCTGCCTGAGGACCCGACCGACCCCCACGTGTGGCTCGACCCGGTGCGGATGTCGGGCATCGTCGACCGCGTCACCGCCGCGCTGGTCAAGGCCGACGACGCCGGCTCGTTGACCTACGAAGCCAACGCCATCGCGTACAAGGGCGAGCTCGCCACCCTCGACCGCGAGTTCACCGCCGGGCTCATGGATTGCGCGCGCAAGCGGATCGTCACCGCCCACGAGGCCTTCGGATACCTGGCCGCCCGCTACGGCCTGACCCAGACCGCCATCACCGGCCTGTCGCCCGAGTCGGAGCCGGACCCCAAGCGCCTGGCCGAGCTGGCCGACGAGGTCAAGGCCGACGGCACCACCACGGTGTTCACCGAGACCTTGGTGTCGCCCAAGGTGGCGGACACGTTGGCCCGCGAGGCGGGGGTGACGACGGCGGTGCTCAATCCCCTCGAAGGCCTCACTCCCGACGAGGTGAAGGCCGGCGCGTCGTACGTCAGCGTGATGCGGGCGAACCTGGCCACGCTACGGACGGCGCTCGGCTGCCCGTGACCGGCAGTTCGAGGGTGGCGTGGCAAAGTAGAGGGCAATGGAGGCCGCTCGCGCATCGGTGCGCCACGACGTCGCGTCGTTCGCGCATACGGCGTTCTTCTACGGCAGCGAAGCCGCCTACGTCGCCGGGGCCGCGGCCTTCCTCGCCGAGGGCGCCCGGGGCGGCGAGCCCATGCTGGTCGCGGTCAACACCCGCAAGATCGGGTTGCTGCGCGACGCGCTGGGCGACGACGCCGCCATGGTGAAGTTCGTCGACATGGCCGAGCTCGGGGCCAACCCGGCCCGCATCATCCCGGCGTGGCGCGAGTTCGCCGACAAGGCCGGCGACCACACGCCCGTGCGGGGCATCGGCGAGCCCATCTGGGCCGGGCGCTCCCCCGCCGAGCTGGCCGAGTCCGAGCTCCACGAGGCGCTGCTCAACGTCGCCTTCGCCGGCCGGCCGGCCTTCGAGCTCCTCTGCCCCTACGACGTCGAGGCCTTGCACCCGAAGGTGATCGAGCACGCCAGGCGCACCCACCCGCTGGTCGCCGACGGCCCGATCTCGTCGTCGCGCACGTCGAGCGACGACTACATGGGGTTGGCCGGCTCGGCCAGCCCGGACGCGGCCCCGCCCCTCGGCCCGCCGCCGATGGCGGTGGCGGCCTTGCCGATCAACCCGTCGACGTTGGCGTCGGTGCGCGCCTTCGTCCGGCGCCAGGCCGCCGAGCACGGGCTCGCGGGCACGCGCCTCGACGATCTCGTGCTGGCGGTCAACGAGCTGGCCACCAACACCATTCGATACGGCGGCGGCGAGGGCACGGCCTGCGTTTGGCGCGAGGGCAATACCGTCTGTTGCGAGGTCGCGGATGGTGGCTGCCTCGGCGATCCTTTGATCGGCCGTTACCCGCCGCCGGTCGCGGCCGAGGGCGGGCGAGGCCTGTGGCTGGTGAACCAGTTGTGCGACCTGGCCCAGGTGCGGACGGTGCCCGCGGGCACGGTCGTCCGCCTCCACATGCAAGTCTGACTACGAACACGCCATCGTCACCCTGGGGGATTGTGGCTCGCCGGAAGGCGGCGCGATAACGGGGACACTGACTGAAGGCGGTGTTGCATGGCTGTATTCGCGATTCATTCCTACCGACCCGTGCCTGGACGGGCCGCCGATCTCGTGGCCTCGATGGCCGCGGCCAAGAAGATCGTCGAACGCCACGGCGCCCGGGTCTTCGTGTGGTCGCCGGTGACCGGTGGCGACGCCGGCTCGCTGCTGTTCGTCAACGGCTACGCCAGCCAGGGCGACTACGGGCGTGGGATGGACTCCATCGGCAACGACCCCGAGTGGCAGGCGTTCTGGGCCGGCCTGATGGCCGACCCGTCCGGGGTCAACCTGGAGAACTATCTCCTGAGCGACCTCGACCCGAGCGACGGCCTACCGGCGGTGCAGCCCGGCGTGCGGGTGAGCGTGACGTTCAAGACGCGCCCCGGGCGTCTGGCCGAGCACATGGCGGCCGCGGCCACGGCCAAGGCCCACATCGTGCGCCTGGGCGGCATGGCTCGGACGGTGCAGTCCTTCGGCCGCGCCGACAGCACGATCACCACCCTGATCGGCTTCGAGGACTTCACCCACTACGGCGAGTTCGGCGAGAAGCTCGACGTCGACGAGCAGTGGGCAGCGTTCTGGATCGGCATGTCCGCCGACCCGCCGGCCGAGCAGGTCGAGAGCGCAGTCGTGGCGCGCTTCGACCTTCCCGAGTAGTCCTCAGCCCCGCCTGAGCCGGTCGAGCCGGCGCCGGTCCCTCTTGGTCGGCCGGCCGGTGGCGGGGTCGCGGTAGAACATGGGCGCGGTCGTGTCCTTGGGCGGAGGCGGCGGGCTGTGGTCGACGAAGCAGGTGGCGGCGAGCGGCGCCCCCACCCGCTTCTCGATCAGCAGGGCCACCTCGAGGACACGATCGCGCCCGTGGGCGCGGGCGGCGACGACGTCACCGATCTTTACGGTGGCCGCGGGCTTGGCCGACGCACCGTTGACCTTGACGTGGCCTCCCTTGCACGCGTCGGTCGCTTCCGACCTCGTCTTGTAGATCCGCACCGACCACAGCCATTGGTCGACCCGGGTCAACGGTCGATCCGTTCGGCTTGGTGGATCTCCATGTCGGCTCCCCTCCCCGGTTGTGGTGACCGTACCTGCCCCGTACCCTGGGCCGATGGCTGACCCCGAGCTGTGGCCCACCATTCACGCCGAGCGGGCGGCGCTGGCCGCCGACTTGGCCAACCTCCCCGAGGAGCAGTGGGCGACCACCTCGTTGTGTGCCAACTGGACGGTGACCCAGGCGCTCGGCCACATGACGGCCACGGCCAAGCTCACGCCGGCCAAGTTCCTCGCCAACCTGGCCAAGGCCGGGTTCTCGTTCGAGAAGATGGCCGCCACCGAGATCGCGGCTGAGACCGCCGGCGGCCCTGCGGCCACGTTGCAGCGTTTCAACTCGGTGCTCTCGGCCACCGACCACCCGCCGGGGCCGCCCACCACGTGGCTCGGCGAGACCATCGTCCACGCCGAGGACATCCGCCGCCCGCTCGGCATCAAGCGCGAGTACCCCACGGCCGCGGCCGTCCGGGTCGCCGACTTCTACAAGGGCTCCAACCTCCTCATCGGCGCCAAGAAGCGCATCGCCGGCCTGGCCCTCCGCGCCACCGACGCCGACTGGTCGAACGGCACCGGCGCCGAGGTCTCCGGCCCCATCGTCTCGCTCGTCCTCGCCATGACCGGCCGCGCCGCCGCCCTCGACGACCTCACCGGCGAAGGCGTCTCCACCCTCCGCAGCCGCACCTAGCCGCCCCGCTCCTGGCCAATGGGGAGGCTGGCGGGAACCATCAGAGACATCAGGGCCGGCGACCCTGGGGCGCGTGCGCTGCTCGCCAGCCGCGTGGCCGCGATCGCCCAAGCCGTCACCATCCGCTGGACGTGGCTCCTGTGGCAGCCACGGCGCACGCCGCCGAACCTGCCGGCGATCGCCGTCCTGGCCCACGTGCATTGGGCGCCACTGCTCTTTGGGGCGTGCGTCGTGGCCGTCGTCGTGCCCCGCTGGGGTGCGACGGCGTTCTGTGCCCTTTTCGCCCTTGCCGCCCTCGGCGACCAGTTGCGGCTCCAACCCGAGTCGGTGTCGCTGGCGATCGTCATGGTCGGCTCGGCCGCGGGGTCCACCGGTCGGGCCGTCGCGCGCTGGCACCTGTGCGCACTGTGGCTCTGGAGCGGCCTCCACAAGGCGCTCAGTCTCGGGTGGCCGACCCGCGGCGCGCTGTTCATCGCCGAGTCGCTCGGCGTGGTCGGCGCCCGCCCGCTGATCGCCGTGGTGCTCCCTGCCGTCGAGATCGCCCTCGGCCTCACCGCCTTGTTCCCTCGGCTCTGGCGGGCGACGGCCATCGCCGGACTCGTCCTCCACCTGTCGATGTTCACGATGCTCTCGCCGGTCATGCGCGATTGGAACTCGGCGGTGTGGCCGTGGAACGTCGGCCTGGCGGTGTCCGCCTTCCTGCTCTTCTGGACGAAGCCCCGCGAACAGTTGGCACCGACCCGGGCCGTGCGGGTGGTCGCGGTCGGGCTCCTCGCGTTCCCCGCGCTGTTCTACGTCGGTCTGGCCGATACGTACCTGTCCCACAACCTCTACACCGCCAATGGGGCGTCCGCCCGGATATGCATTGCCGGCGGCTTCGGTTGCTCCTCGGCCCCGTTCGCCACGCTGGACACGCTCAACGTCCCGATGCCGCCCGAGCCCCGGCTGTACCGGCAGTGGTTCGGCCGCGTGTGCCGGCCGGGGACGATCCTCGAGATCACCGCCATCCAAACCAGGCTCACCGATCCGTACCGGACCACCACCGACGCCTGCCCTGCGTCGCCCCAGCCGCGAGGTCGAGCTTGAGGCCTGGCTCTTTGCCACTCGCGGGCGCATAGTGGGGCCAAGGCACGACGGGAGACCTCACATGGCGATTGCGGTGCAGCTCGACTTCAAGGACGGAACCCTCGAGCAGTACGACGAGATCATCGGCAAGATGGGCTTCCAGGCGGGCGGGGCCGGTGCGCCCGGTTGCCTGTCCCATTGGGTGGCCAAGACGGATGACGGCATCCGCGTCACCGACGTCTGGGAGAGCGCGATGCGCTTCGACGAGTTCGCCAACGAGCAGATCGGGCCGGTCACCCAAGCAGTCGGCATCCCGAACCCGCCCGTGGTGACGATGTTCGAGGTGCACAACTACCTCACCCCGGGCTGACCCACCGCTTTTGACAGCCGGATACCGCCGATTTCGGCGGCATACGGCTGTCAAAACGTAGGGTGGGCGCCATGGATCAAGGTGGGGTGATCGAGGCCGCGCTCGACGTGTTGCTGTCGGCCGAGCTGGAGCCGATCGTGGACATGGTGCTGCGGCGGGCCGAGGGCAGCGAGGACGAATACGAAGCGCTGGCCCACGACGGGCGGTCACGGTTCCGGCGGAGCGACGACGGCAACGGCTGGCGGTTCACCGTCGAGTCGATCGAGGGCCGCGACCCCCTCGCCGAGCAGGACGCAGGCCGGTTCGCCGGCGTCGAGGACGAGCGGGCCAACGCCTTCCCGGCCCGCACGGCCAACAGCTATCCCAACGGCTACGAGCAGGTCGCCCAGCTCTTCGACTCGCCCGACGCGCCTGACCTCTGCGTGGTCCATTCTGCGGCCCACAACTGGGAGGACGCCGGCGGCCACCGGGGCGAGCACGGCTCCATCGACGTGATCCAGGCGAGGGCGCCGTTCGTCCTCGCCGGCGCCGGCACGCGGGCCCTCGGCATGGTCGACCGTCATTGCCGGCTGATCGACGTCGCCCCCACCGTCCTGTCCGTGCTCGGCATCGAGCCGACCGGCAAGGGCGTGGCCTTGAACGGCGGCGTGCGCGACGACGCCCTCCTCGCCCGCCAGGACGGCGAGCCCCTCGACGACCTCGTCGACCGGACGGCGGGCCCGGCCGACCACGTCGTCGGCTTCCTCCTCGACGGCTGCAATCCCAACGTGCTCTACGCCATGGCCGCGGCCGGCGAAGCCCCGAACATCGCACGCCTGATCAGCGACGGCACCGCCTTCCGCCACGGTGCGCTGTCGAGCCTGCCGACGGTGACCCTCGCCAACCACACCGCCACCCTCACCGGCTGCTACCCGGGCCACCACGGCATCGTCCACAACGCGTGGTGGGACCGCACCACCGGCCAGCAGGTCATCACCAACTCGCCGGCCACGTGGCCGTGGGCCATGAAGCGCCTCGACCCCGATGTCGAGACCATCCACGAGGCCGTGCGCCGCCACCGTCCAGGCGCCTACACCGTCTCGATCGACGAGCCCACCGACCGGGGCGCGAGCTGGTCGACGTTCGACGCCATCCGCGCCGGCCAGCGCCCCGACCGCTTCCCTTCCGATCAGCTCGAGCACGCCACCGAGCGCTTCGTCCGGCCGTCGAAGGACTACCGGCGCATGTCGATCGTCGACCACCTCGGCGCCGAGGAGTGCGTGGCCGCCTGGTCGGGCGCGGGCCCCCTCCCGACGTTCACGTGGATGAACTTCACCCTCACCGACGCCGCCTTCCACGAGGGCGGGCCCCACTCCGAGATCGCCTACGCCTCCGTCCGTGACACCGACGCCCGCCTCGGCCGCGTCCTCGAAGCCGTCGAACGGTCCGGCGCCTTCGACCGCACCGCCTTCTTCCTCGTCGCCGACCACGGCATGGAGGAGACCAACCCCGCGGTCACCGGCGACTGGGCCCACCACCTGAAGGCCGAAGGCCTTTCGTTCCGCGACGAAGCCTTCGGATTCCTCTACTTCCTGTAGTCGTCAGTCGCTGATGGCACCGGCGCCGGTCACGGTGGCGAGGACCGTCGGTGGAAGGCACGCTCCGGCCGGCGCCCATACGACGTGGGCCACGAACGTATGCACCTCGGCGGCGGCGGTGATGGTGCCGTAGAGCTCCATGGCGAACGGCGAGCTCCGCACGTAGGTGAAGCCGCCGGCCACGACCGGTCCTTCGCCCACGGCCGCCGGGGTCCAGAGCTCGGTGCCGATGCCGCTCAGGCAGTTGTCGAAGCCGGTACCCGCGAACGGCAACGTCCATACGAGGGCGTCGTCGCCGACGACCAAGCACGTCACGGTGAGGCCGCCCCCGATGGCCTGGGCCGCAGGCACCGGCGTGAGGCCTGGCGCGTAGGTGAAGAACCCGGTGACCGTGCATGGCGCGGCGTCGGGGTCGGCGCCCGCGGGCGCGGCTGTCGGCACCGCCAACACGACGGTCGCCACCATGACGAGGACGAGGGTGCGCACCAACCGGATTCGCATGGGACGGGCTCCTTCTTGTTAGTCGGTGATGACCCCGAGACCGGAGACGGTGACCCCGGCGACCGTCGGTGGGACGCAGAACGGCCCGACCGGCAACCAGTCGATGTGGGCCACGAGCTGGTGGACCTCGGCGGCGGCGTTGATCGTGCCGTACAGGTCCATGGTGAGGCCGGCCCGAACGTAGGTGAAGCCGCCGCCGGTCACCGGCCCCTCGGGCCCGGTCGCGGCCGCGGCCCAGAGCTCGGTGCCCTCCCCGCCGAGGCAGCCCTCGACGCTCGTGCCGGCGAACGGCAACGTCCACACGCCGGCCTCGTCACCCACGAGCACGCACGTGACCGTCAAGCCACCGCCGACCGCCTGGGCCGCGGGAACCGGGCCGAGGCCGGGCCCGTAGGTGAAGGCGCCGACGACGGTGCAGGGAACGCCGGCGTCGGGGTCGGCGGCCGCGGGCGGGGCCGCCCCCGGCCACACCATGGCGGCGGCCACCAACACCACACCCAGCACGACCCGACGCAGCCCCGGCATGACGACCCCCCGTCCCTGCTTGTCGGTGTTCACCGTACAAGCGGGCAAAGGCCGCGCCTAGGGGGAATTGGGATTTTCTGCGCCCGGGCGGCGCTTCGCGATCCGGCCGTCCCAGCGGAACCACTCGACCTCGCCGCCAGGACCACGCACGAACTCGGCCCGGTTACCGGCGAAGGGCGGGTCGAGGGCGACGACCCGATCGGCAATGCCGGGGCGGAAGGCGAGGCGGGTAACGTCGGCCGGCGGCGGCGCCTCGCCCCGCAGCCAGACGGCCCGCTCGGGGACGGACACGGTCGCCCGCAGGCCACCAGCGCCGTCGATGTCGACGGTGGCCTCGTAGAGCGCAGCGTCGTAGGTGCCGCAATACGGCGACAACGAGTCGGGGACGAACGCAGGACCGGCGCTGTCGGGTTGGCCGGTCCCGAGGAAGTGGCGCACCAACACGTGGTCGAGCTGATGGTGATGCTCGGCGTTGGTGAGCATCACCCAGGCCAGGCCGCGCGCCGGCACCAACCGCAGGTCGGCCTCGTAGCCGTTGGTCGTGCCGCCGTGGT
Organism: Actinomycetota bacterium; assembly: GCA_034668185.1. Classification (GTDB taxonomy): domain Bacteria; phylum Actinomycetota; class Acidimicrobiia; order Acidimicrobiales; family CADCTF01; genus DATLED01. The sequence continues at coordinate 5,899 of JAXDPV010000139.1, read as the reverse complement.
GCACGACCTCATCGCCACCGACGACGTCGACCCGCCACACCAGGCCGATGGCGTCCGAGAAACAGCCGGCCTCCCGCTGCGGGGCGAACAGCGCAGCACCGTGCTCCAAGTAGTGGGCGGCGAACCGCAACATGTCCGACGCCGTCGACAACACACCGCCGGCGCCGTGGTGGGCCCGGGGACGGCGCCACGGCTGGGGCCGGCCGTCACGATGCCCGATGGCCACCCGACGGGTGATCGCCGACTCAGTCGACAGCGTCGTCGAGCGCAGCCCCAGCGGCCCGAGCACGAGGTCGCGCAGCGCCCGCTCGTAGGACGTGCCGTGGACGGCGGCGACCACGTACGAGGCCAGGTTCAGCGCCGAGTTGCTGTACGAGTACACCGAGCCGAGCGGCGTGAGCTGCGGCGCCTTGGCCAGCTTGCCCACGAAGACAGCGAGGGCATCGTCGCCCTCGCCGGTGTCGGCGAAGTAGTCGCCCACCCAACCGGCGACGTGGGTGAACAGGTGGCGCATCGTGACCCGCTCGGTCAGCTCGTCGGAAGACAACCGGAACGACGCCGGCAGGTAGGTCCGCACGGGCGCGTCGAGGTCGAGGCGGCCCTGGTCGACAAGGGCCATGGCCGCGCCGGCCACGAACGTCTTGCTGATCGAGCCAATCTGGAACACGGTGTGCTCGTCGACCGGCACGGGCACGGTCTCGCCGAGCCTGGTCACGCCGGCGCACACGAACTCGGCGGCGCCGTCCTGCCACACCCCGACGGCCACGCCGGGAATGGCCAGCTCCGCCATGGCCGCAACCACCGTCGAGTTCAGTGCCACATATGGCATACAACTCGACAATGGACGAGCCCCGCCAGCAGACTCGCCCCATGGACGCCGCCGTGCCGCCCCTGCGGCCGGGCCGCACGATCACCGGGATGTCGGCCGTCCTGCTGCCCTTCACCGACGACGGCGACGTCGACTGGCCCGGCTTCGACGCCCACGTCGAACGCACCGCCGCCGCCGGGCTGGTGCCGGCGGTCAACATGGACACCGGCTACGCCCACCTGATCGACGACGCCACCAGGGCCCACGTGCTCAAGCGGGCGGCGTCGGTCGTGGCCGGCGGCCCGCTCGTCGCCGGCGCCTTCGACGTGGCCGGTGCGGTCGCGGCGGCCGAAGCCGGAGCCGGGGCCACGCCGATCGTGGTTCCGTCCGATGCCACCGCCGAGCGACCGGTGCTCGACCTCTACGGCGAAGTCGCGGCGAGGGTCGACCGCTTCTACGGCTTCGAGCTCTCCCCCACCTTCCACCCCGCCGGCCGCATCTGGGACCTCGACACCTACGAGGCCGTCATGGCCATCGAGCAATGCATCGGCGCCAAGCACTCGTCGCTGCGACGCCAACCCGAATGGGACCGGCTCCGCATCCGGGACGAACGCCGCCCGGACTTCCTCGTCCTCACCGGCAACGACCTCGCCATCGACATGGTGATGTACGGCAGCGATTACCTCCTCGGCCTCTCGACCTTCGCCCCCGACCTGTTCGCCGAGCGCGACCGCCGCTGGGCCCGCGGCGACCCCGCGTTCCACGAGCTCGACGACGCCCTCCAACACCTCGGCAACATCGCCTTCCGCGACCCCGTCCCCGCCTACCGTCACGACGCCGCCATCTTCCTGCGGCTCCGCGGCTGGATCGCCAGCGACCACACGCCGCCTGGCGCGCCCCGACGTCCCGATTGGGAGATCGAGCTCTTGGGCCAAGCCGGCGAACGCCTCGACCTATGACGAGGCTCACCCAGGTCAAGAAGCTGACGTCGCCGGCCGCGTTCCTCGACCACCTCGACGGCCTCGGCGTGTCGCTGCCCTTCGACCACGACCCCGACCTCGACGCGCTCAACGCACCCATCCAGATCGCCGGCCGGACCTCGGCCAACCGCTTCGCCGTCCTGCCCATGGAAGGTTGGGACGGCACCGACGACGGCCGCCCCACCGACCTCGTCCGCCGCCGGTGGCAACGTTTCGGCAGCGGCGGCGCCGGCCTGGTCTGGGGCGGCGAGGCCTTCGCCGTCAACCGAGCCGGCCGGGCCAACCCGAGGCAACTGTGCGCGGGCCCGTCGTCGGCCGCCGACCTGGCCGAGTTGCGGGCATTGCTCGCCCCGCAACAGGTCGCCGGCCTGCAGCTCACCCACTCGGGAAGGTGGTCGGTCGAGTCACGACCGGCCCGCGCCGACCCCCTCCTAGACCGCCGCCGCACCGGGCCGCTCCTGACCGGCGGCGAGCTCGAGGCCCTGGCCGACGACTACGTGGCCGCGGCCCGCTTGGCCAACGGCGCCGGCTTCGACTTCGTCGACGTCAAGGCGTGCCACGGCTACCTGCTCCACGAACTGCTCTCGGGCGAAGGCGACCTCGCCGAGCGCAGCGTGCTCATGCGAACGATCGTGGAGCGGGTCAAGGCCGAGGGCATCGCCGTCGGCGTGCGCCTCAGCGTGTTCGACGCCGTCCCCCACGTGGCCGGCGACGACGGCGTCGGCCGCCCGGAGGACGGAACCACCACGACGTTCGGCTTCGACCAACCCGTCGAGCTGATCGACCTCCTCGGCGTCGACCTGGTGTGCGTCACCGCCGGCAGCCCCTACTACTCGCCCCACGTCCAACGGCCGGCCTACTTCCCGCCGTCCGACGGCTACCGACCGCCCGAGGACCCGTTGGTCGGCGTGGCCCGCCTGGTGCAAGCCTGCGCCGACCTGGCCGCGGCCCGGCCCAACGTCACCTTCGTGGCCAGCGGCCTCACCTATCTCCAGGAGTGGATACCGAACGTGGCCTCCAACCTCGTCCGTCAAGGCGGCGCCGCCGTCGTCGGCCTCGGGCGCATGGCCTTGAGCTACCCCGACTTCTTCGCCGACACCCTCGCCGGCACGCCCCCCGACCGCCACCGCCTGTGCCGGACGTTCAGCGACTGCACCACCGCGCCACGCAACGGCTTGGTCTCCGGGTGCTGGCCCCTCGACGACCACTACAAGCACCGCCCCGACCGTGCCGTCCTCGCCGCGGCCAAGAGGAACGGGCCCAACGTCGATGGCTGAGCCCTACCGGGTGGCGGTCGTCGGCCTCGGCGTCGGCCAACTCCACGTGCGGGCCCTGCGCCGCATCAAGGACCGCTTCACCGTGGCCGCGGTGTCCGACCTCGACCCGTCCAGGTCGGCGGCGGTCGCCGAGCGCATCGGCTGCGAGGTCGCCACCTTCGACGACATCATCGCCCGCGACGACATCGACATCGTCGACCTGTGTACCCCGCCCACCCTCCATTTCGAACAGATCGTGGCCGCCCTCGAAGCCGGCAAGCACGTGGTGTGCGAGAAGCCGTTGGTCGCGTCGCTGGCCGAGGTCGACGCCCTCGAACGGGCCGAGGCCGCCGGCCCCGGCCGGGTGATGCCGGTGTTCCAGTACCGCTTCGGCAACGGCTTGCAGAAGGTCCGCGCCCTGGTCGACGCCGGCCTCGCCGGCCGGGCCTACACCTCGTCGGTCGAGGTGGCGTGGCGGCGTCGGGCCGATTATTACGCCGTGCCCTGGCGGGGCCGGTGGGCCACCGAGCTCGGCGGCGTGCTGCTGAGCCAGGCGATCCACGCCCTCGACATGCTCACCTACGTCGTAGGCCCGCCGGCCGAGGTCTTCTGCCGGGCCACCACCCGGGTCAACGCCATCGAGGTCGAGGACTGCGCCGCCATCTCGATGGAAATGGCCGACGGCTCGCTGGCCACGGTGTCGGCCACCCTCGGCTCGCCCCAGGAGATCAGCCGCCACCGCTTCCATTTCGAAGGCTTCTCGGCCGAGAGCAACACGTCGGCGTACGAATCGTCGTCCGACCCGTGGGAGATCACGCCCGACGGCGAGGCCACGTCGGCGGCCATCGCCGACATCCTCGATGGGTGGGAGCCGAGGGCCGAAGGCTGGCAAGGCCAGTACGAACGCCTGGCCGACGCCCTCGACTCGGGCGCCGACCCGCCGGTCACGCTGGCCGACGCCCGGGCCGCGGTCGAGCTGGTCACCGCGCTCTACGCCTCGGCCCGATCGGGCGCCGGCGTCGCCCTCCCGCTGGCGCCCGACCACCCGCTCTACCGAGGATGGCTGCCGTGACCGAACCCCACCCGCTCTGGACCTACAACGCCGATCACCGCAAGCGGCCCAACGTCCATCCGCTGCGGGCTCCTTCCGGCGCGGTGTTGACGAGGGACGCGCCCGCCGACCACCCGTGGCACCACGCCCTCTGGTTCACCGTCAAGTACGTCAACGGCGAGAACTTCTGGGAGGAGGTCGACGCCTACGGCGTGTTGCGCCACGTCGGGCCGACAGCCGTGCATTGGATACGGCCCGACCGGTCGACCGTCGCCATCGTCGACGAGCGCACGCTCACCGACGTCGACCTCGGCGACGGCGCCTACGCCATCGACTGGGCCATCGACCTCACGCCCCAGGCCGACACCACCTTCGACCGCACGCCCTTCACCACGTGGGGCGGCTACGGCGGGCTGTCGTTGCGTGGCCGTCCCGACTGGACCGACACCCGCTTGTTGCTGGCCGACGGATCGGAGCACGAGCGGGTGCTCGGCGTGTCGTCGGAATGGTGCGACCTGAGTGGCACCGTCGAGGGCAGCGCCGCCGGTGTGTTGATCATCGACCATCCGTCGAACCCCCGCTACCCGGTGCCGTGGTACGGCTCGACCCGCGCCGCCACCTACGGCGACGAGGGCTGGTCGAACTTCGTGAACGCCGCCTTCCTCTGGGATTCGGCGTTGGAGGTCGCGAAGGGCGACACGTTGTCGTTCCGTTACCGGGTGGTGGTGCACGACGGCGTGTGGTCGCACGATCGATGCGCCGCCGAACGGGAGCGCTTCGTTGGCTGAGACCCCGCCGTTCCCTGGCGCCATCGGCCTGTCCCACCTCCGGGTGTACGAGGGCGGGGGCACGCCCCACCTGCACACCTTGTGTACCGAGGCCTACGCCGTGGTCGGCGGCCGGGGTGCGGTGCAGACACTGACGTTGGCCGGCGGGTTCGCCGAGACCCCCCTCGAACCCGGCGCCTTGGTGTGGTTCACCCCCGGCACCATCCACCGGCTGGTGAACCTCGGCGACCTGGAGATCCTGGTGCTCATGCAGAACGCCGGCCTGCCCGAAGCCGGCGACATGGTGATCGTGTTCGATCCCGAGGTGATGGCCGACCCCGAGCGCTACGCGGCCGCGGCCACGCTGCCGTTGTCCGAGCGGACGACCGCGGGTTCCGGCGCGGCCGCCCGGGCCCGTCGCGACGCCGCGGTGTCGGCGTTCGTCTCCCTGCAGGCCGCGGGCGAGGCCGGATTGCGCGCGTTCCATCGCGCCGCGGCGGCGTTGGTGCAGCCCGACCTCGACCGCTTCGGCGAGGTGTGGTCGGCCGGTCCGATGCGGGTCGCGGCCGACACCGGCGAGCAACTGGAGGCCTTGGCCAGGGGCGTCACGTCGCACTTCGCCGGCGCGTCCGTGCATCGCTTGGCGCCGCCTCCCGACGAGCGCCGCATGGGTTGTTGCGGCACCCTCGGCACCTACGTGCCGTGAGCGAGAACCTGGGCGAGGTCGCGACGGCCTGGATGGACGCGTGGTTCGACGACCAAGCCGGGTTGCTCTGGAACATGGACGGCGCCTTCCCCGGGGTGGAGGCCCGCACGTTGCACCTCGTACCGGGCTCGGCCTGGTACGCCGTCGGGCTGCTGGTGCAGGGCGACGTCGACCGGGCGGTGCGGGTGATCTCGGCGCTGTGCGCGACCCAGTACGACGAGCCCGGCACGGTGTGGCACGGCACCTTCGCCCGCTTCGCCGAATGGCCGCATCCGCCCGCCGACGGCGCCCGGGTCTGGATCGACTACGACCCCAACTGGCGCCAGTTCGT
>JAXDPV010000138.1:0-9723 GCA_034668185.1 Actinomycetota bacterium | reverse complement strand
CCCGTCGACTCGGCGATGAGCTGCTCGACCCACAACCCGAAGGCCGCCGACGTCGGCGCCACCCGAACGGTCGCCTTGTCCCGGCCCTCGAGCGCGGCCTCGCCCATGGCGGCACCGAGCTCTGCGGCCTCGTTGCCGTCGACGTCGATCGCGCCCTGGCACAACCGGGCCACGTCGTAACCGAGCAGGGCCGCGGGCACGAGCCCGAAGTACGACAGCACCGAGTAGCGCCCGCCGATGTCGGGGGCGTTCTCGAACACGCGGGCGAAGCCGTGCTCCTTGGCCAGGTCGACCAACGGCGTGCCCGGGTCGGTGATGGCCGCGTACCGCGAACCGTCGGGCACCTGGGCCCACGCGTGGGCGAACAGGGCCTGTACCTCCAACGTCGTTCCCGACTTCGACGACACCAGGAAGAAGGCGTCGTCGAGCTCGACCGACGCGATCGTGCGGGGGTCGGTGGTGTCGAGCACGACGAGCCGATCGGATGCGGCGAAGGCCCGCAACACCTCGGGCCCCAGCGACGACCCGCCCATGCCCAGCAGCACGATCTTCGACTGGCCTACCGACCGGGCCCAGGCCATGAGGTCGGGCGCCTCGGCCCGCATCCGCGCCGGCGAGTCGAGCCAGCCGAGGCGGTTGGGGGAAACGTTGCCGTCGGGCCAGAGCGCGGGGTCCCGCGCCAGCAGCCGCTCAAGCGGTGATGCCATTGGCCTTGTCCTGCAGGCTCTGCATCAGCTCGTCGAACGACTTGGAGAACGAAGCCACGCCCTCGGCCTCCAGCGTCTGGCCGACGTCGATCATCGAGATGCCGAGGGCCTCGATGCGCTCCAACGTCGAGCGGGCCCCGTCGACCCCCTCGTCGATGGTGCGGGCCATGGCGCCGTGGTCGAGGAAGGCCGCCAAGGTGGCGTCGGGCATCGTGTTGACGGTGTCGGGCCCGATCAGGGTCTCGATGTAGAGCAGCTCCGGATAGGCCGGGTTCTTGGTCGAGGTCGAGGCCCACAATGGCCGTTGGACCCGGGCGCCCCTGGCGGCCAGCGCCTCCCACCGCGGCCCCGAGAACCGCTGGCGAAACAGGTCGTAGGCCAGCTTGGCCTGGGCCACGGCCGCCTTGCCCCGAAGCCCCAGGGCCTCGTCGGTGCCGATGGCCTCGAGCCGGCGGTCGACCTCGGTGTCGACCCGGCTGACGAAGAACGACGCCACGCTGGCGATGCGGGAGAGGTCGCCGTCGCGCGCCTCCAACCCGGCGAGGTAGGCCTCGATGACCTCGGCGTAGCGGGGGAGGCTGAAGATCAAGGTGATGTTGATGGGCCGGCCCTCGGCGATCATGGCCCGCACCGCCGGGATGCCTTCCGCCGTACCCGGGATCTTCACCAACAGGTTCGGTTGGTCGATGCGTTCGTGGAAGGTGCGGGCCATCTCGGTCGAGCCCGCGCTGTCGTGGGCCAATGCAGGGCCGAGCTCCAACGAGACGAAGCCGTCGGTCCCGTCGCTGGCGTCGTAGACCGGCCGCAGCACGGCCAGGGCCTCGCCGATGTCGTCGAACACCATCTCCCAGTAGGCCTCCTCGACCGACTTCGACCGCAGCAGCGAGGTGAACTGCTCGTCGTAGTCGGCCGAACCCGTCATCGCCTTCTGGAAGATCGTCGGGTTGGAGGTCACGCCCCGTACGCCGTCGTCGACCAGGTGCTGCAGGTGGCCCGAGCGGATGCCCGGTCGGGTCAGGTTGTCGATCCAGGGGCTCTGGCCCTGCTGGTCGAAGAGGTCGTGCAGGCGGGTCATGGGTGCGACCCTACCCACGGGACGGCTCAGCTCTTGGCCAGGGCCCGGACGGCTTCGGTGACGGCGGCGGCGTCGATGCCGGCAAAGGCCAGCAGCTCCTCGGGCTTGCCCGAACCCGGCAGGTCGCGGACGGCCAGCTTGGTGACCCGCAACGTGACCCCGCAGTCGGCCAGGGCGTCGAGCACGGCGTCGCCGATGCCGCCCTCGGGCCAGTGGTCTTCGACCGTGACGATCCGCCCAGCCGTGGCCCGGGCCGCGGCCGCCAGCGTGACCTGGTCGACGGGCTTCACCGAGTAGAGGTCGATGACCCGCACGGCCACGCCTTCGGTGGCCAGCGCGTCGGCCGCCTTCACCGCTTCGGCCAACGTGATGCCGGCGGCCACCACGGTGACGGCGTCGTCGTCGCCCGACGTGCGCACGACCTTGGAACCGCCGGCCTCGAAGGTCTCGCCGGCGGGGTAGATGACCGGCGTGGCGCCACGCGTCGTGCGCATGTAAGAGATGCCGGGCGTGTCGGCCATCAAGGCGACCAGGGCCGCGGTCGAGGTGGCATCGCTCGGGTAGAAGACGGTGCTGCCGTGGACCGCCCGGAACTCGGCCAGGTCTTCGAGGGCCATCTGCGACGGGCCGTCCTCGCCGATCGAGACCCCGGCGTGCGACCCGCACAGCGACAGCGTGGCCCGGCTGATGGCGGCCATGCGCACGAAGTCGTACGACCGCGAGAGGAAGGCGGCGAACGTCGAGGCGAACGGCCGGTAGTTGCGCACCTGCATACCGACGGCCGCGGCCACCAACTGCTGCTCGGCGATGTACATCTCGAAGAAGCGGTCGGGCACCGCCGCCTTGAAGTCCTCGGCGTAGGTCGAGTTCGACACCTCGCCGTCGAGGCAGACGACGTCGGGCCGCGCCTTGCCGAGGGCGGCGAGGGCCAGGCCGTAGGCCTTGCGGGTCGCGACCGATTCGCCCACCTTCCACGTCGGCAGCTCGAGCTCGGCCGCGGCGGCCTTGGCCGGCGACCCGGCCGCGGGCTTGGCCGTCTCGATGTGGAGGTTGCGCAGGCCGCCGAGCTCCTTGATGGCCTCGGCCTCGTCGGGCACGGGCTTGCCGTGGGCGTTCTCCTGGTCTTCGACGGACCGCACGCCCTTGCCCTTCTTGGTGCGGGCGACGAGCACCGTCGGCTTGCCCGTGACCGAGCGGGCCTCGGCCAAGGCCTCGTCGATGGCGGTCACGTCGTGGCCGTCGAGGGTGATGGCGTGCCAGCCGAAGGCCCGGGCCCGGTCGGCGTAGGCGTCGAGGTCCCACCCGTGCATCGTCTGGCCCCGCTGGCCGAGGCGGTTCACGTCGATGATGGCGGTGAGGTTGTCGAGGCCGTTGAACCCGGCGGCCTCGAACGCCTCCCACATCGAGCCCTCGGCCATCTCGCTGTCGCCGCACAGCACCCACACCCGGTAGGGCAGCTTGTCGAGGCGCTTGCCGGCGAGGGCCACGCCGACGCCGATGGGCAGGCCCTGGCCGAGCGAGCCGGTGGCCACGTCGACCCACGGCAGCACCGGTGTGGGGTGGCCCTCGATGCGCGAGCCGAACCGGCGGAAGGTGAGCATCTCGTCGTCGGTGATCGCGCCGGTCGCCTTGTAGAGCGCGTACAGCAGGGGAGAGGCGTGGCCCTTGGAGAAGATGAGGTGGTCGTTGGCGGGGTTGTCGGGCTGCGACCAGTCGTAGCGGAGGTGGTTGGCGGCGAGCACGGCGATGAGGTCGGCGGCCGACATCGACGAGGTCGGGTGGCCAGAGTTGGCCGCCGCCGCCGAGCGCACCGAATCGACGCGCAACTGCTGGCCAAGTTCCCTGAGTTCGTCGACGCTCGTCATCGGTCCGACCCTACCCGGGCTTCCCGCAGCAACGCGATGGATGCGGTGAACCCGTGGACGAAGTTCCGGCCGCCGATCGGGCCGAACTCGCCGGCGCAGAACAGCCCGGCCGCGGCCGGCCGCCCGAGGTACTCGGCCACCACCCGGGCGTCGTGGTCGGGCTCGCCGAAGAGGTTGATGCCCCGCCCGTTGCACGTGAACACCAGGGCGGCGTCGGCCTCCTTCCCGCCGAGGAGGGCCCGCAGGTCGTCGTCGGCGGTCTCGGCGTCGCGCAGGTGGTACTGCAAGGTGTCGCCCACCTCGACCTGGTCGTTGATGGCGATCCATCCGTCGCGCCGGCTCGCGCCCACGACGTTGCGCACGAGGAAGTCGCCCCGCTTGAACTCGGCCTGGTGCTCGTCGACCACCCGGCCGACGTGGAGCCCGCCGCCGTCCACGGTGGCGACCTCGTCCTCGGTGAGCTCGTGCTGGGCCAACTCGGCCAACCTGGCCATCGGCGGCCGGCCGGCGAGCTCGTGGACGACGTTCCTCTCCGCCTTGGTCACCGACCACGGCCGGCCGATGGGCGTGCACCCCTGGCTCACCACCACCTCGACGTCGATGCCTTCGCCCAGGAAGGCGCCCACGGCCCCGTCGGCGAACACGTCGTCGTCGAGCACCAGCCGGTTGCCGCCCGGCAGGCGGGCCGCCGACGCCATCCCCCCGATCACCGGCATCCCCGGCCACCGCGCTTCCACCGCCGCAAACGCGGCTTCGGCATCGAAGGAGAACGGGTCACCGAGCACCACCAACCCCTTTGGGAAGGAGGAGTCCGCCATTGCGTACTCCTCCTTCCCAAACCGGATTGGGGTGACGGCGCCGAAGCGGCCGGCCCACAAGGCGATGCCGGCGGAGTCCTCGATCTCGGCGCCGTTGGCCAGGACGGACACGGCGGTGGCGCCGAGGAGGGTGCCCGGGTGGAGGACGGCCCGCACGACGTCGGCCACCTCGTCGGTGAAGACGGCGTGGGCCGCGGTCACGAAGAACACCGCCAGGTCGACGTCGGGGCCGATGGCCTCGAGCACCTGGCCGGCGGCCTCGGCCACCGCGGTGGCCGGGTCCGGGTGGATCGAGAGCGCGGCCGCGAACGGCATCAGCCCACCGGCGGCAACAACGTGAGGGGCACGACGGTGACCGGGCCGCCGTCGATGTTGCAATGGGCCTCGATCGTCCCGTACTTGTCGTAGGTCAGCTCGCCCTTCACCAGGCGGTAGCCGAACTTGCCCGGCTCGACCTGGAACGGCATCACGCTCTTGGCCACCTGCTCGCCCTCCTCGTCACGGAAGATGACCTCCAGGGCGGCGAAGCCGTTCTCGCCCTGGCGGCAGCGCACCAGCACGACCAGGTGGGGCGCGATCGTGACCGGCGGCGGGCTCGGGGCCACCAGCGAGAACATGATCCCGGTCAGGTCGATGCGGGTCGGCAGCCCCGGCACCTGCCGCAGATCGATGTTCTCGACGAACGTGGCCGACACGATGTCCATCGGGCCAACCTACCGCCGGTTGTGAACGCTCAGGCCGGCATACCGGCCTGGGCGTTCACGAACGGCGAGTTGGGGAGGCGGACGGTTCGGGATGCGGCCAGCCGGGTGGCCGAGCTCGCCCGCACGACGATCTCCAGGCCACCCGGCAGGCACAGCCGGCGCTCGCCCTCACCACAGGGCGAGCCGATCTCGACGGCGTCGCGGGACGCACCCACGACGGTACCGGCCACCGGCAGGCGGCGGTAGGTGAGGAGGTCGAACACCGCTTCGGCCGCGATCTCCTCGTCCTCGGTATCGGCCTCGATGACGACCAGCGTGCCGGGGTCGAGCGAGAGGTCGACGCCGGTGAGGGCCCAGCGGCACCGCCGGCGATCGTCGAGCCAGACCCCCGTCAGCTCGACCCCGCCGGCCCCGGTCATTGCTCGCCGCGCCCCGTGGTCCGCTCGACCAGCAGGTCGCGCACCGTCTCCATCTGCGACGGGGTGAGCGGGGTGCCCGGCGACCAGTCGTCGTGGCGCCGGCTGAACGTCTCGTACTCGGTGACGGTGAGGATCTGGCGGGGGTCGTCCTCGGCGTCGATCGTGACCCGGACCTCCCGGCGGTGACCGCCCCTCGGGCCTGGCCCGCCCCGCGGCCCGGGGCCCCGGCCGGCCATGCGCAGCGTCTCCTTGAGGATGTCGGCGCCCACCCGGAACTCGGGGCCGAGGTGGAAGTCGAAGGCCCCGCCGAAGGGGCCGGCGTCGCCCTCCTCGACCTCGACCTCGTCGGGCTCGGGCTCGACCAGCAGGTCGACGCCCTCGGTCTCGGAGGCGACCAGGTCGTCGAGGCCGAAGCGGAGGAACTCCTTCTCCAGCTTGGCCCCGAGGTCGGGGTCGCGCTTGAGGAGCTCCTGGTAGAGCAGCACGGTGAGGGCCGCGGCCACCGGGCCGCCGTCGGCCGGCGGGCCCCCGACCTCGACCTTGCGGGCCAGCCGGCGGCGGTGGCGGTCGATGGCCGCGCTCAGCGGCATGAGCTTGCGTGCGTAGTCGTAGCGGCCGGCCGGGGCCTCGCCCGCCATCGCCGTCTCCAGGAACGCCTGGAACGCCTTCGACATCCCGACCTTGCCGAAGCCCCTGGCCTGCTTCAACCGGTCGAGCTGATCGTCGGTCACGTAGACCGTCACCTTGGCCATACCATCGCCTCCCCTTGGGGTATGGCGTTGTTGTATGGCATTGACGCCATACGTGTCAAGGAGCGATCCAGACCTCCTCGACCCGGAGGTCGGTCGAGAGGGCGACCAGGTCGGCCCGGCAGCCGGGCAGGATGCGGCCCCGGTCGCCGAGCCCGAGCAACCGGGCCGGGGTCGAGGTAGCGGCGGCGATGGCCTGGTCGAGCGGCACCTCGGCCTCCTCGACCATCCTGCGGACGGCGGCGTCCATGGTGAGGGCGCTGCCGGCGATGGTGCCGTCGGCCAGGCGGGGGGCGCCGTCGATCATCGTGACCCGGCCCTCGGCCAGGCGGCCGTGGCGCCAGGCGACGGCGTCGGTGACGAGGCACCAGCCGCCCGGCCCCTTGGCCCGGGCCGTGACCCGCAGCGCGGCGGGGTCGACGTGGACGCCGTCGGCGATGAGCGATGGCGTGAGCCGGTCGTCGGCCAGGGCCGCCCCGAGGAGGCCGGGCCGGCGGTGGTGGAGGGGGCCCATGGCGTTGAACAGGTGGGTGACGAGGCGGGCGCCGGCGTCGGTGGCCTCGGTGGCCTGCTCGCAGGTGGCCGTCGAGTGGCCCAGGCTGACGAGCACATGACGCTTGGTCAGGAGGCGGACGGCGTCGGCCGCGTGCTCCAGTTCGGGGGCCAGGGTCACGACCTTCACGATCGGGGGCAGCGCGGCCAGCCAGTCGAGGTCGATGGGGACGATGTGCTCGCGCCGGTGGGCCCCGGGCGCACCCCCGAGGAAGGGGCCTTCGAGGTGGGCGCCGAGGATCGCGGGCCGGCCGGGCCGCCGCCGGGCCGCGGCCCCGGTGATCCGGGCGAGGGGCGCGGCGTAGCGGTCGAGGGGCGCGGTCACCAGGGTCGGGCACCACCCGGTCACGCCCTGGGCGACGAGGAGGTCGTCGATGCGGTCCCAGTCGTCGCCGTCGGCCGAGGCGCAGTCGACGTCGTCGTGCCCGTTCACCTGCAGGTCGACGAAGCCGGGGGCGAGGATGCGCACCGGGGCGGGGCCGCGGGCTTGGCGCACGTCTTCGATGACGCCGTCGCTGACCACGACCTCGCCAGGCTCGAGCAACCCGGCCGGCGTCACGACGGTGGAGGCGGCGATGGTGAACGCCTGCGGCATGTTCGCATCATCGCCCGTTCAGCAAGCGGCCCGATACCCTTGGCGCCGTGGTAGCCGCTGGTACGACACCCTCGACCCGTGAGGCGATCCTCGGTGAGGCGTTGCACCTGTTCGCCGAGCACGGCTACGAGGGCACGTCGCTCAACGACATCGCCGCCCGGGTCGGCATCCGGCGGCCGAGCCTGCTCCACCACTTCCCGTCGAAAGAGGCGCTGTACCGGGCCGTGTTCCAGGACTACGTGGCCGACTGGTTCTACCGGGTCTCCGAGGCCATCCAGGACCCGAAGGACGGTTGGGCCCAGGTCGACCGGGTGCTGACCGCCGCATTTCGGTTCTTCATGGAGAACCCGGAGTTCGTGCGGCTGGTGCGGCGTGAGGCGTTGGAGGGTGGGAGCAACCACCTCGGGTTCAACCTGGGCGAGGCCCTGAAGCCGTTGATGGACCAGGCCTGCGGCTTCCTCGAAGGCCAGATGGCAGCCGGCCACTTCCGCCGCCACGACCCGCAACAGCTCATCCTCACCGGGTACGGCGCCCTGCTCAGTTACTTCTGCGACCTGCCCTTCCTGAACTCCGTCCTGGAGCGCGACCCGTTGTCGCCGACGGCGTTGGAGGCCCGCCTCGACCACGTGCGCTCGTTCTTCCGGGCCGCGCTCGACCCCGTCGCCTGAGTTGGCACCCACCGACCAGCGGGTCCAGGTCCCGCCCAATTGCGACCTCACCCTCGGCATGGTGTGCATCGACAAGAGCGAGCCCGGCCGGAGCGTGTGGCAGATGCTGGCCGACGAGCGTTTCGCCAACCCGGTGGGGATCATCCAGGGCGGGTTCGTGGCCGCCTTCGCCGACTCGGCCATGGGGGCGGCGTCGGTGACGTTCGCCCGTGAGCGCAAGGTGTTCTCGGCCAACGCCGAGATCAAGGTCTCGTTCCTGAAGCCGGCCCGGGTCGGGTCGGTGCTGACGTGTACGGCGTACGTCATCTCGGGCGGGTCGCGGGCGGCGTTCATCGAGGCCGAGGTCACCGACGACGAGGGCCGGCTGGTGGCCAAGGCGACGTCGACCTACCTGTTGACGCCGCGGGAGTAGCCGGTCTTGGTTCGGCGCCGTCTGGTGGTGGCCGCGCTCGTCGTCGTGCTGGCCGTGTCGTCTGCGTTCGCGGTCGCGGGCTTGGCCTCGACCGGCGGTGCTTCTTCATCGCCGGCGTTGGCCGGGCCCCGGTTGGCGACGCCGATCCTCTCGGCCCGGCGGGCGCCCGCGTTGTTGCGTTCGTCGGTGGGGCGGGTGCGGCTGGCCGACGCGCTCGACGGCGTGCTGTCGTCGTCGCGGGCGTCGACCTGCCTCACGGTGGAGGAGGGGTCGCGCTCGATCTACGTCCACCAACCCGACCTGCGGCTGATCCCGGCGTCGACCATGAAGGTGCTGACGGGGATGGCGGCCCTGCGCCGGTTGGGCGACTCGTTCACCTTCACGACGTCGGTGGTGTCGCCCGCGGTCGTCGGCGCCGGCGGTGTGGTCGACGGCCCGTTGTGGTTGGTGGGCTCCGGCGACCCGTTGCTCTCGACGTCGGACTACGCGGCCTCGTTCCGCAATCAGCCCCAGGTGTTCACGTCGATGGAGGTGCTGGCCGATCGTGTCGTGGCCGCGGGCGTGCGGGAGGTGCGGGGCGGGATCGTCGGCGACGACAGCCGCTTCGACGGCGTGTACTCGGTGCCGTCGTGGAAGCCGGTGTATCTCTCCGACGGCGAGGTCGGGCCGATCTCGGCGTTGATGGTCAACGACAACTTCGCCCAGTTCCGCCCCCGCAAGGCGATCGCCACACCCGACCCGGCGGTCCATGGAGCCACGATCCTGACCGCGCTCTTGCAGGCCCGCGGTGTGGTCGTCGGGGGTTCGCCTGCTCGGGGTGTGGCCCCCGACGGCGCCCCGCCGGTCGCTTCGATCTCGTCGCCGCCGCTGCCCGAGGTCGTGGGCGAGATGCTGCGGGAGAGCGACAACGCCACCGCCGAGATGCTCACCAAGGAGTTGGGCAAGCGCTTCGGCACCGCGGGCTCGTGGGACGAAGGCATCAAGGTCATACGGGCCACGCTCATCACCGCCGGCCTGCCGGGCGATGGCTACTCGGCGGTCGACGGCTCGGGTCTCGACGTGGCCGACCGCATGTCGTGCCGCATCCTCATGGACGCGCTCGACCTGGCCGGGCCCACCGGCCCGGTCGCCTCCGGCTTCGCCGTCGCCGGCCGCACCG
>JAXDPV010000137.1:0-9857 GCA_034668185.1 Actinomycetota bacterium | reverse complement strand
GGCAACCGCCGGGGGGGGGCCGGCGTGGTCGACCGGCAAACGCCGTTCCGGCCGGGGGTGGTCGACCGGCAGACGCCGGTCGAGGGCCACGGCAAGCGCGCCCACGGACGCCGATCGTGGCCCAGGTTGGCGAAACGACCCCCGGGATAGGATGCCCCGTCATGCCCGCCCGCACCGACCTCGGCGAGGCGACCCGTGCCGGGGCCCTCGTCCCCCTACGCCCCAGGCTCGCACCCGAACCGCCCGCCGAGCCGAGATGGAGCGACGTCGACGAATGGGGACGGTCGGAGTCGATGCGGGCCCTGGCCCGGCGGGTCTACCGCCCGTTCTACGAGAACTGGTTCCGGGTCGAGTGGGAAGGCCTCGAGAAGATCCCGACGAATGGCGGCGCCTTGCTGGTAGCCAACCACGCCGCCGCCATCCCGTCCGACGCCCCCGTGATCATGCACGGCATCGAAGAAGAGCTGAAGCGCCCGGTCTACGGCCTGGCCGAGCACCTCTTCAAAGCATTGCCCTTCGTGGGCACGGTGTGGTCGAGGGTCGGTGGCGTCGCCGCCCACCCCGAGAACGCCTACAAACTCCTGCGGGAGCAGAACCAGCTCGTCCTGGTCTTCCCCGAAGGCACCAAGGGCACGGGCAAGACCTACCAAGAGCGCTACCACCTCAGGCGGTTCGGCCGGGGCGGCTTCGTCGAGATCGCCATGCGGGCGGGCGTGCCCATCGTCCCCATCGCCGTGGTCGGCGCCGAGGAGTCGATGCCCACGCTGTTCAAGATCCCGGCCATCAGCAAAGCCCTGGGCCTGCCCTACTTCCCGATCACGGCCAACCAACTCGTGTTCGGCCCGCTGCTCGGCTCGGTCCTCTACTTCCCCTCGAAGTTCAAGCTGCGGGTGCTCGACCCGGTCCATTTCGACGTGCCCCCCGACCAGGAGCGCTACTCCAAGAGCCGCATCATGGACGAAGCCGAAGCCATCCGGGTGCAGCTCCAAGAGTCGCTGTTCGACATGCTGCGCAAACGACAGTCAGTGTGGTTCGGGTGATGGGTCGGCGAGTTCTCATCACCGGGATCGGCAGCTTCTGGGGCGGCCGGGTCGCCCAGGCGCTCGAGCAGGACGACAACGTCGAGATGATCGTCGGCCTCGGCGTCGAAGAGCCCCAGGTGGCCCTGGAACGCACCGAGTACGTGCGGGCCGACCAGAGCTACTCGATCCTGGCCCGGATCGTGCGGGCGACCCAGGTCGACACCATCCTGCACACCTTCCTCGTCGTCGACTCCACCAGGTCGACCGGCCGCCACCTGCACGAGGTCAACGTCATCGGCACGATGAACCTGCTGGCCGCGGCCAGCGCGGCCGACACGTCGGTGCGGTCGCTCGTGGTCAAGTCGTCGACGCTGGTGTACGGCTCGACCTACCGCGACCCGGTGTGGTGGCGGGAGGACATGACCCGCACCAACAATCCGAAGACGAGGGTCGAACGCTCCCTGATCGAGGTCGAGGGCTACCTGCGCGACTTCGCCGAGGACAACCCCCACGTGTACGTCAGCCTGCTGCGGTTCGCCAACGTGCTCGGCACCGACATCGAGACGCCGATCACGAAGGCGATGCAGCTTCCGGCGGCGCCGTCGATCCTGGGCTTCGACCCGCTGCTGCAGTTCGTCCACGAGTCCGACGTCATCCGGGCCATCGAGTTCGTCATGCGCAACCAGGTGGCCGGCGTCTTCAACGTGGCCGGTGACGGCAAGATGCCGTGGAGCGAGGTGGCCGCCGCCTGCGGGCGGAGGCTGGTGCCGCTCTCGCCCGTCTTCACCAACCTGGCGGCCGCGCCCCTCGCCACCCTCGGCCTCGTCGACCTGCCACCCGAGCTCCTCGACCTGCTGCGTTACGGGCGGGGCGTGGACAACCGCCGGCTCAAGCAAGCCGGCTTCGATTACGACTACACCTCGGCCGGGGCCGTGGCCAGCTTCGCCGAGGCCAGCCGCCTCCGCCGCACGTTCGGCGCCGGCGAGGCCGGCTACCGCTACGAGCGCGACGTCGAGAACTTCTTCCGCCACTCGCCGGCGGTGGTGCGCCAACCATGACCATGAGCACGTTGATCGTCGAGGTCGACGCCGAGCGCAAGATCGCCACCGTCACCCTGAACCAACCCGAGCGGCGCAACTCGCTGACGCTGGAGATGGTGAAGGAGATCGTGGCCACCTTCGACGAGCTCGAGGCGAGGGACCGGGAGGTGGGGGCGGTCATCGTGACCGGTGCGCCGCCCGCCTTCTGCGCCGGGGCCGACCTGTCGCACCTCGGCGGATCGAGGGAGGCCGGCCTGCGGGACATCTACGAGGGTTTCCTGCGCATCGGCCGCTCGCCGCTACCCACGATCGCGGCGGTCAACGGGGCCGCGGTCGGTGCGGGCATGAACCTCGCCCTCTGCTGTGACCTGCGCCTGGCCGGGCCCAAGGCCAGGTTCGACACCCGCTTCCTGCAGCTCGGCCTCCACCCGGGAGGCGGGCACACGTGGATGTTGCAGCGGGTCGTCGGCCCCCAGGCGGCCGCGGCCATGGTGGTGTTCGGCGAGGTGCTCGACGGGCCCGCGGCCGAGCGGGCCGGGCTGGTCTGGCGCACCATTGGAGACAGCGACCAAGACACCGCCCTGCTCGACGCAGCCAAGAACCTGGCGGCCAAAGCTGCGGCCGCGCCCCCCGCCCTGGCCCGGCGGGTGAAGCAAACGTTGCACGCCGTGGCCGGCGTCGACGACCACGACCGGGCCGTCGACATCGAGCTCGAGGCCCAAGTGTGGTCGCTCGGCCAACCCGAGTTCCGGGAGCGGCTGGCGGCGATGCAGAAGCAGATCAGCACGAAGCAGTAGCTTCGATCCCATGCCGGCCGCCGTCAGCATCCTCACCTCGGTCGTCACCGTGCAGCCCGGCGGCGATGCGACCGCCGAAGTCCGCATCCGCAACACGGGAACGATCGTCGACCAGTTCGCCTTCAACCTCGTGGGCGAAGCCGCCGCCTGGGCCAAGTGCGAACCCCCGTCGGTGTCGCTCTTCCCCGACGCCGAGCAGACGATCAACGTCCGCTTCAGCCCGCCTCGATCCTCGGCCGTCACCGCCGGCACCATCCACTACGGCATCCGGGTGACCAGCCAGGAGGACACCGGGTTCTCGGTGGTCGAAGAAGGCACGGTCAACATCGGCGGCTTCGCCTCGGTCGAGGCCAAGGTCGTGCCCCGCACCTCGGAGGGCAAGCGGAAAGCGGTCCACCGCATCGAGATCACCAACACCGGCAACTCGCCGGTGACGGCCGACGTGTCCGCCCTCGACCCCGACGAGCTCCTGGCCTTCGACGTCGAGCCGAGGACGATCACCGTCGAGCCCGGTGCCACCGGCATCGCCAAGCTCAAGGTGTCGGCCCGCAAGGGCAATTCGACGAGGGGCGCCAAGCGGCTGCCCTTCTCGGTCACGGTCGAGCCCGGCGGCCAGCCGGTCGAGGTACACGCGAACTTCGAACAGAAGCCGAAGGGCAGCTCGATCTTCATCCTGCTGGCGATCCTGGTGGCGGCCGGCGTCCTCGTCTTCCTCCTGAAGGACCAGGCGTCGAGCCTGCCGCTCTACTGAGGCGGAGCGACGATCCAGTCGCGGCGGAACTCGTCCCGCCGCACCCGCCACTCCTCGGCGGTGATGGCGTAACGGATGTGGTCCTCCCACGTCCCGTTGATCTCCAGGTAGCGCTCGGCCACGCCCTCGTCCCGCACCCGCAGCTTCTCCACGACACGACGTGAGGCCGAGTTCCGGGGGATGATCGAGATCTGCACCCGGTGCAGGCCGAGCTCCTCGAAAGCGAACTGGAACAGCACCGCCACCGCCTCGGGCGTATAGCCGTTGCCGGCCATGGCCTCGTCCATCCAGTAGCCGATGTAGGCGTTCTGGAACGGGCCCCGCTGGATCGAGTTGAGGTTGATCTCGCCGCCGAAGCGACCGCCGACGAACACGCCGAACCCGTAGCCCGAGCCCAGCTCGCGCTCACGTTCACGCGCGCCGCACCGGGCCAGGAACGCCCGGCGGTCCTCGGTGGGGTCGGGGTGGCCTGGCGCCGAACGGGGCTCCCACTTGAGGAGCCAGTCGCGGCAACGCTTGCGGACCTCGCGCCACGCCTCCCAGTCGGCCGGCGACAACGGTCGCAGCTCGACCCGCCGCCCGGTGATGGAGTAGGCGGACATCAGCGCGCCGCCCGGACGGCGTCGATGGTCGACGGGTCTTCCAACGACGAGAGGTCGCCGGCGTCCTCGCCCACCACCGCCGCCCGGATGGCCCGGCGCAACACCTTGGCGTTGCGGGTCTTGGGCAGGGCCGACGTGAACCGCACCGCCGACGGCCGGAACGACTTGCCGAGCCCGGCGGCCACGACGTCGGCCAGCTCGACGGCCAGCGCGTCGGACGCGGCAACGCCGGCAGCCAACACCACGAAGGCCCACAACGCCTCGCCCTTGACCGGGTCGGGAACGCCGATGGCCGCGGCCTCGACCACCGACGGGTGCGAGACCAACAACGACTCCACCTCGACCGGCCCCAACCGCTTGCCCGCCACCTTGATGGTGTCGTCGCTGCGGCCGTGGAGGAACCAGTCGCCGTCGGCGTCGATCGAGGCCCAGTCGCCGTGGCGCCACACGCCCGGATACATCGACCAGTACGTCTCGAGATAGCGCTCGGGGTCGTTGTACAAACCCCGGGTCATGCCCGGCCACGGCTTGGTACACACCAGCTCTCCCACCTGTTCCCGTACCGGGTGCCCGGACTCGTCGAACACGTCGACGGCCATGCCCAATGCCGGCCCGCCCAACGACATCGGCTTCAGCGGCTCGACCGGATGGGGCGACAAGAAGCACGCCCCGACCTCGGTGCCGCCCGAGATGTTGATGATCGGGCACCGCCCGCCGCCGACGACCGAGAAGAACCACCGCCACGGGTCTTCGTTCCACGGCTCCCCCGTCGAGCCGAGTATCCGCAACGACGACAGCTCGTGCGACGTGACCGGCTCGGAACCGTGGGGCAGCAACGACCGCACCAGCGTCGGGCTGATCCCCAACACCGACACCCGATGGCGCTCGACGTAGGCCCAGAGCCGGTCGGGCGAAGGCCAGTCGGGGGCGCCCTCGTACAACGCCAGCGTGGCCCCGTTGGCCAAGGTGCCCACGACCTCCCAAGGCCCCATGATCCAGCCCATGTCGGTGAACCAGAACAGCGTGTCGGCCGCCCGGACGTCGAACTGGAATGCGACCTCGGACGCGACCTTGACGACGAACCCGGCGTGGGTCGCGACCGTGCCCTTGGGCCGGCCGGTCGTGCCCGAGGTATAGGCGATGAACAAGGTGTGCTCGCTGTCGACCATGCGGGTGGCGAACGGCGACGATGCCACCGGCCACCCCCGCCCGCCGGCCAAGCGGGGCACGACGACCGTCGTCACCAACGTCGGCACCGACGCCGCCGCCGAAGCCGCGACCGCGGCCATGTCGATCGTCTTGCCCCGACGGTAGGTGCCGTCGGCGGTGATCAACGCCTTGGCCGAAGCGTCGTTCAAACGGGTGGCGATGGCGTCGGGCCCGTAGCCGGAGAACAGCGGAAGGAACACGGCGCCGAGCTTCATCACCGCCAGCAGGGCGGCTACCGTCTCGGGCAGCATCGGCATGAAGATGCCGACGGCGTCGCCCACGCCGATGCCGGCCGCCGCCAGCGAAGCCGCCAACCCGTCGGCCTCGGCCCGCAACTCGGCGTACGACCACCGCCGCACCTCGCCGTCCTCGCCCTCCCACACGATCGCCGTGCGCCCCGGGTCGGAGGAGGCCCACCGGTCGACGCACACGTCGGCGGCGTTCAACGTGCCCCCGCCGAACCACGTGGCCCACTCGATGCCGCCGCTCACGTCGAGCACCTTGCCGTAGGGCGTGGCGAACGGAATGTCGAGGAACTCGACGACCGCGTCCCAGAACCATTCGGGCTCGGCGATCGAACGGGCCACCAGCGAGTCGAACGTCGCCAGACCGTGGGCCTGCTGGAAGCGGGTCACGTTGGCCGCGGCCACATCTTCGGGCCGCGGGCGCCACACGACCTCGGCCGTCACCGGCCGAGCACGTCGGCGAGGGCGGCCAGCAGCAGGGCCACGTTGCGGGGCCGAGCGGTGTGCCCCATGCAACCGATGCGCCACACCTTGCCCACGTACTCGCCCAGCCCGCCGCCGACCTCGATGCCGTACTCGTCGAGCAGCGCCCGGCGCACGCCCGGCTCGCGGTCGCCGGCGATGGCGTCGGGCAACCGCACGGTGGTGAGCTCGGGCAGCCGGTGGCCTTCCTCGGCGAACAGCTCGAAGCCGAGCTTGACCAGGCCGTCCTGCAAGGCGGCACCGCACGACGCGTGCCGCTCCCACGCCGCTTCGAGGCCCTCGTCGAGCAGCGCGCCCAAGCCGGCGAGGAGCGAGAAGATCATCGAGATCGGCGCGGTGTGGTGGTACTTGCGGGCACCCGCCGTGGTGGCGTAGTCGCCGATCATCCCGAGGTCGAGGTACCACGACTGGGGCCGCTCGATCCGCCGCGACCACGCCCGCTCGTTCATCGTCAAGGGCGCGAGACCGGGAGCCACGCCCAGGCACTTCTGCGTACCGCTATAGGCGATGTCGACGCCCCACCCGTCGATCTCCACCGGGATGCCGCCGAGGGAGGTGACGCAGTCGACGAGGAGGAGGGCGTCGCCCTTGCCCGCGCCCAGCGGTTCGACGTCGTTGCGGACGCCGGTCGACGTCTCGGCGTGGACGACGGCGATGACCTTGGGCGACGGGTGGGCGGCCAGCAACGCCGCCGGGTCGAGCGCACGACCCCACGGCGCCTCCACCCGCACGACCTCGGCGCCGCACCGGGAAGCGACGTCGCACATGCGCTCGCCGAAGACGCCGTTGATGCCGACGACGACCACGTCGCCCGGGCCCACGGTGTTGACGAAGGCCGCCTCCATGCCGGCCGAGCCGGTGCCGCTGATCGGCAGTGTGCGGGGGTTGGCGGTGCGGAAGACGGTCCGCAGGCGCTCGCACGTCTCGTCGAGCAGGGCCAGGAATTCGGGGTCGAGGTGGCCGAGCATGGGCCGGCCGAGCGCGGCCACCGACTCGGGGTACGGGTTGCTGGGGCCGGGCCCCATGAGGATGCGGTCGGTGAGCGGCGCCATCGGGTCCGCACTCTACCGACGTGGCAGGCTCGGGCGATGAGCAAGCGGAACGAACCGCTCCCGCGGATGCGGGACCTGTGCCTGGCCCTGCCGGAAGTCACCGAGCGGCTGAGCCACGGCGCCCCCACGTGGTTCGTCCGCGACAAGAAGACGTTCGTCACCTTCGTCGACGACCACCACGGCGACGGCATCGTCGGCATCTGGTGCGCCGCGCCCGCGGGCGTGCAGGAGGCCCTGGTGGCCGAGGAGCCGGCCCGCTTCTTCCGCCCTCCCTACGTCGGTGGCCGGGGCTGGCTCGGCGTCCGCCTCGACGTCGAGGTCGACTGGGACGAGATGGCCGGCATCGTCGAGGACGCCTACCGCTGCGTCGCCCCCAAGAAGCTGGTGGCCCTGCTCCCGTCGCCGGCCGCCTGATGCCGGCGTGGCTCGACGACCCGGTCGACCCTGAAGCGACCACCTACACCGACGCGACCCACGGGCCCGAGCCCGTCCCCGACTGGGTCATCACCGAGGACGCCGCCCGCCAGTACGAGCGGGGCGCCCTGAAGTCGGGCAAGGAGGCCGACGTCTTCATCGTCGAGCGCCGGCTCGGCGACCGCACCAACCTCCTGGCGGCCAAGCGCTACCGCAACCTCGAAGACCGCGCCTTCCGCAACGACGCCAAGTACCGCCGCCGCACCGGCAACCGCCGCACCGACCTGGCCATGGCCAAGGGCTCCAAGCGGGGCATGGCCTTCCGGGCCCAGCTCTGGGTCGAGACCGAGTGGACCACGCTCAGCCGCCTGTGGTCGGCGGGCGCGCCCGTGCCGTATCCCGTGCAGCGCCAGGGCACCGAGATCATGCTCGAGTACCTCGGCGACGACGATGGCGCTGCGCCCCGGCTGGTCGACGCCGCCCCCGACGCCGGCGCCGTCACCGGCCTCTACGACCAACTGCTCGACGCCTTGCGGCTCATCGCCCGCGCCGGGCTCGTCCACGGCGACCTGTCGGTCTACAACCTGCTCGTCTGGAACGAGAAGCTGTACGTGATCGACTTCCCCCAGGCGGTCGACCCGGTGCTCAACACCGACGGCCTCGGCCTGCTGCAGCGGGACGTCACCAACCTGTGCAAGTGGTTCGCCGGCCGGGGCGTGGCCGCCGACGCCGCCGCCGTCTACGCCGAGCTGCTCGACATCATGCGGCTCACCTGAGGCTCATCACCAAGCCGTCGAGGATGTCGGCCTCCGACACCAGGCACTCGTCGAAGTCGAAGTGGCGCATCACGGCCACGACCACCAGGGCGCCACCGACGATGACGTCGACCCGCCCCTCCTCGAGCCCGGGGTTGAATCGGCGGGCCGACCGGGGCTCGGTGGCGAGGGTGCGGAACACGTCCTCGGCCGCCTTCCTCGTCAACACGAAGTGGTGGATGCGGTCGCGGTCGTACTCGGCCAGGCCCATCTCGACCGCGGCCATCGTCGTGATCGTCCCGGCCAACCCGACCATGCGGTGGGCGTGCAAGGTGGCCGGCACTTCCCGCACCACGTCGTCGAGGTGGGCCCGCACGACGGTGAGGGCATCCGACAGCTCGCCCGGGTCGGGCGGGTCGCTAATGAGAAAGCGCTCGGTGACGCGCACGCAGCCGACGTCGATCGAAGCCACGCCCTCGGGCTCGGTCGTGCCCACGATGATCTCGGTCGAGCCGCCGCCCACGTCGACCACGAGGAACGGGCCCTCGGCCGGGTCGAGCTCGGCGGTAGCGCCGGTGAACGACAGCAGGCCCTCTTCGTCGCCGGGCAACAGCTCGGGCTCGGCGCCCACGATCTCGGCCGCGGGGACGAAGAAGTCGTCACGGTTGGTCGCGTCCCGCGCCGCCGACGTGGCCGTCATCCGCACCCGCTCGACGCCGTGGGCGTCCATCACCGTGCGGTAGCGGCGGAGGGCGACCAACACCCGCTCGATGGCCTCGGGCGCCAGCCGCTTGGTGGCGTCGACGTCCTGGCCGAGCCTGGTGATGGTGTTGATGCGTTCGAGGGTGCGGCCGTTCTCGTCGGCCACCAGGAGCCTGGTCGAGTTGGTGCCGCAGTCAATGGCGGCCAGCGCGCTCACAAGCGCTCGGCCACCCAGCGGCCGACGGGGTCGTCGCCCCCGGCCAGGTGCCAGGCGTAATGGGCATGGAGGCACTTGACGCCGACGCGGGTGCCGCCGACGCCGCCGCTCGGCCGCAGTCCCGTCCAACCCTCGGGCAACGCCGCGTCGCGCTCGGTGGCGTAACGGCGGTGGGCGTCGGCCAGTTCCTCCGGGTCGATCTCGCCCTCGGCCGCCCGCACGCCGCCGGCGGCTTCGAGGCGGCTGACGGCGTCGTGTACCGGCGAGGCCAGCAACCAATAGCGGGTGGGCATGGGCCGGCCGTCGTCGAGGATCGGGGCGTTGCGGATGACGAGGGGCTCGCCGCCCTCGCGCCGCACCACGACCTCGAAGGCGCCCTGCGGCGACCGGCCGAGGAGGGCCGTCACCCGGGCGGCGTCGCCGTCGCCCTCGGTCAGGACCGGTGACGCCGGCGGCGGCGCAGGAACCACAGGATCACCAGGACGCCGGCCACGATCGGGATGGCCCGCTTGGCCAGCGGCACGCCCGCGGCATCCAGTAGGTCCACCGGCTCGACGTTTGGGCGCGA
>JAXDPV010000136.1:0-15332 GCA_034668185.1 Actinomycetota bacterium | reverse complement strand
ATGCCACTTGTGTCATACACCTCAGCAATGGACGAGTGGTGACGCCGCACGACGGCGAGTTCGAGCGGTTGGCGGGGGCGGCGCCGACGTGGGGGGAGGGTCGCATCGACGAGGTGCGGGCGTTGGCCTCGCGCCTCGGGGCCACGGTGTTGTTGAAGGGCTCGGTCACGGTGGTGGCCTCGCCCGACGGCGAGGTCTTGATCGCCAACCACGGTTCGCCGGCCTTGGCCACCGCGGGAACGGGCGACGTCCTCACCGGTGTGATCGCCGCCTTCCTTGCCATGGGCCTGCCGCCGTTGGAGGCAGCCGCCTTCGCCGCCACCGCCCACGGCGCCGCCGCGTTGGGCGGGCCGCGGGTCGGGTTGGTGGCCGGCGACCTCCTCGACCTCCTGCCCCGCTTGCTGGGCGATCGGTCACTTTTGGCCGCCAAAAGCACCCGATCGGGCGGTAATGGCGGCCACAAGTGACCGATCGCGAGGGGCGGCAGTACCGGCCGGCGTGGGCGGTGGTCGACCTCGTCGCGGTGCGGGCCAACGTCGGGCTGCTGCGGGACGCGGCGCCGGGGGCGGCGTTGTGCGCGGTGGTGAAGGCCGACGGCTACGGGCACGGGGCGGTGGCGGTGGCCAGGGCGGCGTTGGACGCGGGGGCGACCGAGTTGGCGGTGGCGTTGGTCGAGGAGGGCGTCGCCCTCAGGGAGGCGGGCGTCGACGCACCCGTGCTGTTGCTGTCGGAGATGCCGGTCGACGCGGCCGGAGAGGTGGTGGCTCGGGGGCTGACGCCGACGGTGTACTCGGCCGAGGGCGTCGACGCCTTGGAGCGGGTGGGCCGGCCGGTGGCGGTGCAGTTGAAGGTCGATACCGGGATGCACCGCGTCGGCGCGTCCTACGACGAGGGGCTGGCCTTGGCCAAGCGCATCGCCGGCAGCCCGACCCTGCGCCTCGACGCCGTGTGGACCCACTTCGCCGTGGCCGACGAGCCCGCCCAGCGCGACTACACCGACGCCCAGGTCGATCGGTTCGACGAGTTCTGCCGGGCCCTGCGTGACGCCGGCATCGAGGGCTTCCGCCGTCACGCGTCGAACAGCGCAGGCCTGCTCTACACCGCCGCCCACTACGACGTGGTGCGGGCCGGCATCGCCATGTACGGCTACTCGCCCGATCCGTCGTGGCCCGAGGCGGCGACGCTGCGGCCGGCGCTGTCGTTGGTGGCGTCGGTGTCGTACGTGAAGACGTTGGACGCCGGCGAGCGGGTGTCGTACGGGTTGCGTTATGCGTTGCCGGCGCGGTCGGTGATCGCCACCGTGCCCTTGGGCTACGCCGACGGCGTGCCTCGAAGACTCTCGGGAACGGGGGCGTCGGTGTTGATCGGCGGACGACACTGCCCGATCGCCGGGACGATCACCATGGACCAACTGATGGTCGACTGCGGCCCCGACTCGCCCGTGGCCGTGGGCGACGAGGTCGTGCTGCTCGGCCGGCAGGGCGACGCCGTCATCACCGCCGACGACTGGGCCGAGCGCACGGGCACGATCAGCTACGAGATCCTCTGCGGCATCGGGCCCCGGGTGCCGAGGGTGTACCGACCGTGATCACCGACGTCGAAGGCGTGCGGGTCGGCCACTGGACCGACGAGGTCGCCCGCACCGGCTGCACGGTCGTGCTGTTGCCTCCCGGGACGGTGGCGTCAGGCGAGGTCCGGGGCGGTGCGCCGGGCACGAGGGAGTTCGACCTGCTCGCGCCCGAGCGGCTGGTGACGGCGGTCGACGCCGTCGTCCTCACCGGCGGATCGGCCTTCGGGCTGGCGTCGTGCGACGGCGTGGCCCGTTGGTGCGAGGAACACGGCCGGGGGTTCGAGACCAGGGCGGCCCGCATACCGATCGTCGTCGGCATGGTGTTGTACGACCTGGCGGTCGGGTCTTCGTCGGTGCGGCCCGACGCCTCGGCCGGCTACGCCGCGTGCGAGGCCGCCACCGACGGCCCGTTCGCGGTGGGCGCCGTCGGTGCGGGAACCGGCGCCACCGTCGGCAAGTGGTTCGGGCCCGACGCGGTCGCGCCCGGCTGGATCGGCACCGCCACCGCGCGCGACGGCGAGGTCGTCGTCTCGGCCCTGGTCGCGGTCAACGCCATGGGCCTCGTGTCGGAGCCCGGGGCCGAGCGGCCGCCGTTGCCCGCCGTCCCGCCCGCGGCCGCCGCCGTCGAGAACACCACCATCGGCGTGGTCGTCACCAACGCCCGCCTCGACAAGGTCGGCTGCCTCCTCGTCGCCCAAGCGGCCCACGACGGCTTGGCCAGGGCGTTGGAGCCGGCCCACGCGTCGGGCGACGGCGACGCCGTCGTGGCCGCGGCCACCGGCACCGTTGAGGCGCCCCTCGACCGGGTCAAGGTGCTGGCCGCCCGGGCCTTCGAGTCGGCGATCAGGACGGGTCGGGAGGGGCGCTCGCCGTCGCCGGATCGAGCGGTGACATGAGCCCGACGGGATTGCCGTCGGGGTCCTCGACGATGGCGTAGCGGGCGCCCCAGAAGGCGTCGAACGGCGCTTGTTGGCTCTTGTAACCGGCGCCGGTGAGGTCGGCGAACATGCGGTCGACGGAGTCACGGTCGGGGCAGCGGAAGCCGATGAGCACGCCCGTCCGCCCGGCGGTGTGGCCCTGGTTCCACTTCGAGGCGTACGCCTCGCTGTCGAAGTCGAGGTCGTGGCTCCCGCCGACGACGCCGCGGGCCGAGCGGTGGTGGGCGTCCCACGGCGGCGGCATCTCGCCGACCGTGACCCCGAGCCGGCGGTAGAACTCGACCGCCGCCGGCATGTCGGAGACCACGATCGTGACCTGGTCGAGGACGGGCTGCTTGGCGTCGTCGGACATGCGGTCATCATTGCCCGATCGATCGGTACCACGCTCGCCAGACGGCGGTGAAGGCGGCCGAGAACTTGTCGTAGTCGCGGCGCAGGGGCTCGCCCGGCCACCCCTTGGGCAGCAGTTCCCTCGGCAGCAAGGGGTCAGCCTGGAGGTGGCGCAACACGTCGGCCGAGACCACGAACGTCGGGGCCAGCGAGTCGAGCGAGGACGGCTTGAGGCGGGGGAGCCACGACGCCATCGAGTCACGCAGCGACGACGCCGTCGAGGCCCAGGCCTCGAGGTCCCAGAGCGAAGCCGCGGTCTCGACCGGGTCGGCGAACGTGGCCTTGATCCATTCGCAGCCGGGCGCCGACGGCTTGTCGTCGGGGAGGTTGTGGGGCCTGGTCCACACGCCCTCGCGCAACTCGGCATAGCGGGCCCCGAGCAAGGTCGAGCGCAGCAGCGAACGGTCTTCGGCCGATCGGCGGTCGGCCACGACCACGGCCATGCGCCAGTAGCCGTCCCACCCCCACCGGGGCGGCTTGCGGCTCACGTCCTGGCGAGCCTGGCGGGCGAGGAGGTGGCCGGCCAGGCGGTAGGCCGGCGAGTCGCCATCGGCCAGGGCCTCGAGCTCGCCGGCCGCGACCATGCGGGAGAGCGCCACCCTGGTCGTGCCCTCGGCGATGCCGAAGAGCTCGCCCGAGCGCACGAGGACCCGGGCCGGCAACACCGGCGGGTGCATACCCAGGAGGGTCGAGGCCACGACCGACCTGGCCGACAGCGCGAGATTACGTTCTGGACTCACGTGTGGGTCGAAGTGTAATGTCTCGGACGTGGCCGCCACCACCCTCACGACCGTGCTCCCGCCGCCGGAGCTGTTGCCCGACACCCTGCCGACCGACCGGCTCACCGCCGCGGCCCGCCCGGTCCCGCCGCTGCGGGAGGAGCTGCGCCGCATCCCCGACGCCCGCAACGTGGTCACGGTCATCGGGGCCTACGCCCAGAGCTTCGGCGTCATCGCGGTGGCGGTCGCCATCGGCCACCCCCTCGCCTACGTGGCCGCCTACTTCCTCATGGGCCGGGCCCATTGCCTGCTCAGCATCCTCGGCCACGAGGCCGCCCACCGCCTGCTGTTCTCGAAGAAGAAGGCCAACGACGTCGTCGGCCGGTGGCTGCTCGCCTACCCCTCGTTCACCCCCTTCGACCTGTACCGGCGGGCCCACATGGCCCACCACAAGGACGAGATGGGCCCGGACGAGCCCGACCGCCAGCTCTACGCCAACTACCCGATCCCGTTCGACTCGTTCCGGCGCAAGCTCACCCGTGACGCCCTCTTCAACTCGGGCTACAAGAACCTCAAGCCGTTGGTCAAAGGCCTCACCAAGCCCGCGTCCCGGCCGCTGGCGCTGCGCATACTCGGCACCCAGCTCGTGATCGTGGCCGTGTTCACCGTGTTCTACGGCGGCCGGTGGTGGCTGTACCCGCTGCTGTGGCTGGCGCCCTGGATGTCGGTTTGGAAGGTGCTCAATCGCCTTCGGGCCATCGCCGAGCACGGCGGCATGACCCGCTCGCACGACCGCCGGCTCACCACCCACGTCGTCCGCCAGCGCCGGATCGCCCGCTTCTGGATGGTGCCGTACAACACCGGTTGGCACCTGGCCCACCACGTCGACATGGGCATCCCGTTCCGCAAGCTGCCCGCCCTCCACGCCGAGCTGGTCGCCGCCGGCTGGATCGCCCCCGACCTCGAATACCCGAGCTACACCGCGCTGTGGAAGGCCCTGTCGTCCGGCCGTGCCGTGGCCACCGGGGCCGAACTGCTGGACGACTAACCTCCGGCTCTGTGGCCACCCTCGAGGAGCTGGCGACGCTGGTGTCGGCGTGTACCCGCTGCCCGCTCGCGGCCGGCCGCACCCAGGTCGTGTTCGGCGTCGGCAACCCCTCGGCCGACCTCATGTTCGTGGGCGAGGGCCCGGGCCGTGAGGAAGACCTCCAGGGCGAGCCCTTCGTCGGCCGCTCGGGCCAGTTGCTCGACCGGGTGGTGTCGGAGGAGCTCGGCCTCACGCGGGACCGCTTCTACATCGCCAACGTCGTCAAGTGCCGGCCCCCGGGGAACCGCGACCCGCTGCCAGCCGAGATCGCCTCGTGCCGGCCGTACCTCGAACAGCAGATCGAGCTCATCCAGCCCAAGGTGGTCGTGACCCTCGGCAACTTCGCCACCAAGCTGCTGCTCGACACGACCGAGGGCATCACCAAGGTCAGGGGCCGGACCTATCCGTTCATGGGCGGGGTGCTCGTGCCCACGTTCCACCCGGCGGCGATCCTGCGGGGCGGGGCGGTGCCGCTGGCCCAGATGCGGGCCGACCTGATCCGGGTCAAAGAGGCGTTGCAGGCGGTGACCGCATGATCCAAGCCGCCACCAAGTCGGCCGACGACACGCGGGAGCTGGCCGCGGCCATCGCGCCACTGGCCAGGGGCGGCGACATCGTGCTCCTGGCCGGCGAGCTCGGCGCCGGCAAGACGACCTTCACCCAGGGTTTCGGCAAGGCCCTCGGCATCGACGAGCAGATCACCAGCCCGACCTTCACCCTCATGCGTCCCTACGACGGCCGCAGCCTCCGCCTCCTGCACTGCGACGTCTACCGCCTCGAACACCTGCAGGAGATCATCGACCTCGGCATCAGCGAGCTGGTCGACGACGACGCCGTCGCCCTCGTGGAATGGGGCGACGTGGCCGAGCCGGTGCTGCCCGCCGACTTCCTCGAGATCCGCTTCGGCTACAGCGACGAAGAGGCCGACGACCATCGCCGCCTCGCGGTCAGGGCCGTCGGCGGATCGTGGGCGGCACGCAACGCCGCCATCCAACGGGCCCTCGAACGATGGACGGTCTGACCACGTGATCGTCCTCGGCATCGACACCGCGACCCAACAGGTGGGCGCCGCCATCGGTGGCGTCGAGGGCGTGCTGGCGTCGTTCCATTCGGCCAAGGGCAAGCGCCACGCCGAGACCCTGGCCCCCGCCATCCGGTTCGTGGCCGACGCCGCCGGCATCGACCTGAAGGAGATCAGCGTCATCGCCGTCGACG
This sequence comes from Actinomycetota bacterium, assembly GCA_034668185.1. Taxonomy (GTDB): domain Bacteria; phylum Actinomycetota; class Acidimicrobiia; order Acidimicrobiales; family CADCTF01; genus DATLED01. Next base: position 9,413 of record JAXDPV010000136.1, on the reverse strand, counting down.
TCGGCCCTGGCCTCTTCACCGGGCTGCGGGTCGGCATCGCCACCGCCAAGGCGATGGCGTCGGCCCTGCGAGTCCCGATGATCGGCCTCTCCAGCCTCGACCTCCTCGCCCACCAGGTGCGCTACAGCCCGCGCCTCATCGTGCCCGTGGTCGACGCCAAACGGGGCGAGGTCTTCTCGGCCGCCTACCGCCACGTTCCCGGCGGCATCCAGCGCCTCACCGAGCTGACCGTCGGCACCGCCGAGCAACTGGCCAACGACCTCAGGGCACGAAGGGACGAAGCCCTCCTCGTGGGCGACGGCGCCCTCCGCTACGCCGAGCAGCTCGCCGGCGACGACGGCATCGTCGAGCTCGGCTCCGTGGGCACGCAATGGCCGAGGGCCGACGACCTCGTCGAGCTCGCGCAACCCAAGGCGCTGCGGGAGGAGTTCGTCCAGCCGTGGGAGCTCGAACCCCTCTACCTGCGCAAGGCCGACGCCGAGATCAACTGGGACAAGCGGGAGACGGCGTGATGGCGATCGAGGCCCGACCGACCGACGTCCACCTCGTACACATGCGCCGGCGCCACCTCAGGTCGGTGCTGCGCATCGAGGCCCAGGTGTACCCGAGGCCGTGGTCGCTCAGCCTGTTCCTCTCCGAGCTGTCGCTGCGCACGAGCCGGGCCTACCTCGTGGCCCGCATCGACGGCGTCGTCGTGGGTTACGCCGGCCTGATGTTCAGCGGCGACGACGCCCACGTCACCACCATCGCCGTCGACCCGGCCTGGCACCGCGCCAAGGTCGGCAGCCGCCTCCTGCTCGAACTGGCCCGCATCGCCATCGAGCGGGGCGCCCGCAACCTCACCCTCGAAGTCCGCATCACCAACGCGCCGGCCCAGGCGATGTACGAACGCTTCGGCTTCGCCCCCGCGGGCGTGCGCAAGAACTACTACGTCGAGACCAACGAAGATGCCCTCGTGATGTGGGCCGAGAACATCGACCAACCGGCGTACGCCGCCCGGCTGGCGTCCATCGAGGCCGCCATCCCCGGCCGCACCATCCTCATGGAAGGCATCGCATGACCAAGGCCGTCCTCGGCATCGAGACCTCGTGCGACGAGACCGCCGCCGCCGTGGTCGAGGCGGGCAAGGACGTGCGCTCGTCGGTGGTCAGCAGCCAGATCGACCTGCACGCCCGCTTCGGCGGCGTCGTGCCCGAGATCGCCAGCCGGGCCCACGTCGACCTGCTCACCCCGGTGGTGGCCGAGGCCCTCGTCCTCGCCGGCGTCGACGGGCCCGAGGTCGCGGCGGTCGCGGCCACCGTCGGGCCAGGCCTCATCGGCTCGCTGCTCGTCGGCGTGAGCCACGCCAAGGCGCTGTCGCTGGTGTGGGGCGTGCCCTTCGTCGGCGTCAACCACCTCGAGGGCCACCTGTACGCCGCCTTCCTCGAAGAGCCCGACCTCGAGCTGCCGGCGGTGGTGCTGCTGGTCTCCGGCGGCCACACCATGCTCGTGCTGATGGAGGCGCCCGGCCGCTACCGGCTGCTCGGCCAGACGATCGACGACGCCGCCGGCGAGGCCTTCGACAAGGTGGCCCGCTACCTCGGCCTCGGGTATCCGGGCGGGCCCGCGATCGACGGCCTCGCGCCCGAGGGCGACCTCAGCGCCATCGCCTTCCCGCGGGGCCTCAAGGACGAGGGCTACGACTTCTCCTTCTCCGGTCTGAAGACGTCGGTGATCACCTACGTGCGCAAGCACCCCGACGTCGAGATCGCCGACGTGGCCGCCTCGTTCCAGGAGGCCGTGGTCGACGTGCTGGTGACGAAGGCGCGGGCCGCGGCCCGGGAGACCGGCGCCAAGGCGCTGTGCCTGGCCGGGGGCGTGGCCGCCAACTCGTCATTGCGGGAGCGGACGCTGGATGCGTGCATCGCCGACGGCCTGCGGGCGTACCTCCCGAGCCGGGCCATGTGTACCGACAACGCCGCCATGATCGCCGCCGCCGGGTGGTGGCGCTTGCAGTCCGACGGGCCCACGGGGCTCGACGCCGGCGCCGACCCCAACCTGCGCCTGCAATTCACCTGACCCCCGGGGTTTCATGGGATAGGCAGGTCCGCTCCCTATGACCGCGCCGCGCCTCCTCACGAGCTATCTCAGGCCCCACCGCCCGGCGGTGACGGCGCTGGTCGTCGCGCTCCTGCTGGCCACGGCGTTGCCGCTCATGGGGCCGCAGTTGCTGCGCCGCTTCGTCGACCAGGCCGCCGCCGGCCGGCCCCTGAACCTGTTGGTCGGTACGGCCGCGCTCTACCTGGCCGTGGCCCTGGGCGGCCAACTCGTCAACGTCGTCGCCACCTACTTCGCCAGCCGGCTGGCGTGGACGACGACCAACCAACTGCGGGAAGACCTGGTCGAGCACATCCTCGGCCTTGACCTCGCCTTCCACGGCGAGCACACGCCGGGCGAGTTGATCGAGCGGGTCGACGGCGACGTCACCTCGCTGGCCGACTTCCTCGCCCGCTTCCTCTTCCAGGTGCTCGGGAGCCTCCTGCTGTTGGTCGGCACGGTCGTGCTGGTGCTGCGGGAAGACCTGCGCATCGGCGGCGCGTTGATCGCGTTCCTCGCCGTCGCCGGGACGATGGTCGTGCGCTTCCAGCAGATGACCGTGCCCGCGGCCACGGCCGAGCGCGAGGCCACGGCCCAGGTCATGGGCAACCTCGAGGAGCGGCTCGCCGGGGCCGAGGAGATCCGGGCGTTGGGCGCGGCCGACCACGTGCTGCGCCGGTTCCAGGAGGTCAACGCCACCGCCTACCGGGCCAACTTCGCGTGGGAGGTCCAGGCCGGCGGGCTGCTGGTGATCACCAACGTCATGTTCGCCCTGGGCACCGCCCTGATGTTGGTGCTCGGCATCGTGTTCCTGCGCAACGGCGCCTTCACCATCGGGACCGTGCTGCTGCTGTTCCAGTACACGACGATGGTGCGGCGCCCGCTCGAACAGGTGATCCAACAGTTCAAGGAGCTGCAGAAGGCGGCCGCGGGCGCGGCCCGGGTCGTGCAGTTGTTCGCCATCCGGCCGACGATCGTCGAGGTCGCTGACGCGGTGGCGCTGCCTTCGGCGGGCGCGCTCGACGTCGCCCTGGAGCGCGTGACCTTCGCCTACCCGAGCGATCCCGACGACGCCGTGCTCCACGAGGTGTCGCTGTCGTTGGATGCGGGGCGCTCTCTGGGTCTCGTCGGACGGACGGGCAGCGGGAAGTCGACGATCGCCCGCTTGCTGTTGCGGTTGTACGAGTCGACCGAGGGCGGGGTGCGGGTCGGTGGCGTCGACCTGCGCTCGGTGCAGTCGGCGTCGTTGCGGTCGCGGGTGCAGATGGTGACCCAGGACGTGCAACTGTTCGCCGCCGACCTGCGCGACAACCTCACGTTGTTCGCGGGCGGGGTCGACGACGGCCGCATGGTGTCGGTGCTCGGCGACCTCGGGTTGGGGGAGTGGTTCGCCTCGCTGCCCGAGGGGCTGGACACCGTGCTGGGGCCTGGCGGGAGCGGGGTCTCGGCCGGCGAGGCCCAGCTATTGGCCTTCGCCCGCGTGTTCCTCGCCGACCCCGGGCTCGTGATCCTCGACGAGGCGTCGTCCCGGCTCGACCCGGCGACCGAGGTGCTGATCGACCAGGCCGTCGACCGGATGCTCGCCGGGCGCACCGCCGTGGTCATCGCCCACCGGTTGTCGTCGCTCGAACGGGTCGACGACATCGCCGTGCTCGACCACGGGCGGGTGGTGGAGCATGGGCCCCGGTCGGTGCTGGCGGCCGACCCCGACAGCCGGTTCGGGCGCCTGTTGCGCGTGGCCCGATCGGGGGTGGCGTCGTGAAGGTGCGGGTGCGGGCGTGGCGAGACGGCTTCAGCCTGGCCGGCTATTTGCCGAGCCGCTATGTCCCTGGCGGTGCCTTCTGGATGCTGCACCACTCGTCGCCGATCCTCGTCGGGCTGGTGCTGAAGGCGTTGTTCGATCGGGTGAGCCTCGGGCCTTCTGGGGCCGATGGCGCGCTGGCGTTGGTGTTCGTGCTGGTGGCCGTCGAGGTCGTGCGGGCGCTGGTGTTCTACGGCGCCCTGCTGCTGTGGCCGTTGTGGTGGCACTCGATGTTCGCCCTGATCCGCACCAACCTGCTCGGCTCGATCCTGAAGGATCGGGTGCCGCCGTCGGTGCGGTTGCCGGGGTCGGGGGCCGAGGCCGTGGGCCGGTTCCGTGAGGACGTGGCCGACCTGGTGTGGTTCGTGGACGTGTGGGTCGACGTGTGCGGCGGGCTGCTGTTCACCGTGGTCGCGCTGGTGGTGATGGTGCGCATCGACGCCCGGATCACCCTGGTGGTGCTGCTGCCGATGATCGCGGTGGTGGTCGGGACCCGGCTGTTGAGCCGCCGCATCCGCCGGTACCACGAGGCCTTCCGGGCTGCGGGTTCGTCGGTGAGCAGCCTGGTGGGCGAGCTGTTCTCGAACGTGCTGGCGGTGAAGGTGGCCGGGCGGGAGTCGGTGGCCATGGGGCGGTTGCGTTCCGAGAACTCGACGCGGCGGGCCAACGCCGTGCAGGCCGAGCTGACTGCGAACCTCATCCCGGTGTGCAGCGAGGTCGCGGTCGAGCTGAGCATCGGGCTGGTGTTGTTGCTGGCGGCGCCTTCGATGCGTCGTGGCTCCTTCACCGTCGGCGACCTCGCCTTGTTCACGACCTACGCCGCCGGGCTCACCGGGCTGCCCCGTTGGACGGGGCGGATGCTGGCCCGTCATCGGGAGGCCACGGTGGCGTTGGGGCGCATGTCACGGTTGCTGCCCGAGGGTTCTGGCTCGGACGGCGTGGTGGCGTCGCAGCCGGTCTACCTGCGTTCTTCGCCGCCTCCGTTGCCGGCGCCGGTTCGGGTTCCGGATGATGGGTTGTCGTCGTTGTCGGTGCGGGGGCTGACCTCGTTGCACCCGGCTTCCGGTCGTGGCGTGGTCGACGTCGACCTCGACGTCGTGGGCGGGCGTTTCACCGTGGTGACCGGGGCCATCGGTTCGGGGAAGACGACGGTGGTGCGGGCCCTGCTCGGTCTCGTGCCCTCGTCTGCTGGGACGGTGTCGTGGAACGGGGTCGTCGTCGAGGATGCGGCTTCGTTTCTCGTGCCGCCGCGGGTGGCGTATGCCGGGCAGGTGCCCCGGTTGTTCAGCGCGTCGCTCGACGAGAACATCCGGCTGGGGTGGCCGGCCGACGACGACGCCATGGCGCTGGCGTTGTCGCTGGCCGCCCTCGACGCCGACGTGGGCGAGTTCCCCGACGGCTTGGGCACCATGGTGGGGCCGCGTGGCGTTCGGTTGTCGGGCGGCCAGCTCCAGCGGGCCACGGCCGCCCGTGCCTTGATCCGCCGGCCCTCGTTGCTGGTCGTCGATGATCTCTCCAGCGCCCTCGACGTCGAGACCGAGGGCCGGCTCTGGGACTCCCTCGGCCGGGCCTCGGGCACCACATGCCTCGTCGTCTCCCACCGCCGGGCCGCCCTCGACCGCGCCGACCACGTCGTCGTCCTCGACCGCGGCCGGGTCGCGGCCGCCGGCGACCTCGCCCACCTGCTCCGCACCTCCCCCGAGATGCGCCGCCTCTGGCGCGAGGAACTCGTCGTCGAAGGCGAAGAAGCCATCGGCGCCTGACCGCCCCTCGCTTTCGGCCACGAACGCGTGCCAGGCGGGGCGGAATTGGCCGAAAGCGAAGGCAAGGTGGCCGTGAGGACCACCGAGGCGGGGCCTTGACCCCGCCGTAGCCCGAGCCGGCCAGGGCCCCCAAGCTGGGGGAGGCCCGCCCGCCCGGGCGGGCCATGCGAGCCGCTTGGGCACGGCGCGGCGGCCACACCGCCCCTTTTGCACAGTGGTGCCGCCCAGGCGGCACCCGACTGTGCACAAGCGGCATCGCTTTCGGTCACGGACGCGTGCCCGGCCGGGCGAATTTGGCCGGAAGCGAACGGCGGTTGGCACTCGCCGGTTGCGAGTGCCAACGAGCGTGGGTAGCATTGGCACTCACACCGTCAGAGTGCTAATTCGCCAATGGAGGCGCCTGAGATGAACCTGCAGCCCCTGGACGACCGTATCGTCGTGCGCCCGAACGAGTCGGAGGAGACCACCGCCTCCGGTCTCGTGATCCCCGACACCGCCAAGGAGAAGCCCCAGACGGGCGAAGTCCTGGCCGCCGGCCCGGGCCGCCGGTCCGAGCAGACCGGCGAGCTGATCCCGCTCGACGTCAAGGTGGGCGACGTCGTCGTCTACTCCAAGTACGGCGGCACCGAGTACACCGTCGACGGCGAGGAACTGCTCATCCTCACCGGCCGCGACGTCCTGGCCAAGGTGACCAAGTGAGCAAGATCCTCAAGTTCGACGAGCAGGCCCGCCGGGCCCTCGAGGCCGGCGTCAACAAGCTGGCCGACGCGGTCAAGGTCACCCTCGGCCCCAAGGGTCGCAACGTGGTCATCGAGAAGAAGTTCGGTGCGCCCACCATCACCAACGACGGCGTGACCATCGCCAAGGAAGTCGAGCTGGAGGACCCGTTCGAGAACATGGGGGCCCAGCTCGTCAAGGAAGTGGCCACCAAGACGAACGACGTCGCCGGCGACGGCACCACCACCGCCACCGTCCTGGCCCAGGCGCTCGTGCGTGAAGGCCTCAAGAACGTGGCCGCCGGCGCCAACCCGATGGCCCTGAAGAAGGGCATCGACAAGGCCGTGGCCGCCGCCGTCGAGTCGATCAAGGCCCAGGCCAAGGTCGTCGACGACCGCACCGAGATCGCCCAGGTGGCGTCCATCTCGGCGGCCGACCCGGCCATCGGCGAGATCCTCGCCGAGGCCATCGACAAGGTCGGCAAGGACGGCACCGTCACCGTCGAGGAGTCGAACACCTTCGGCATGGAGCTCGAGTTCGTCGAGGGAATGCAGTTCGACAAGGGCTACATCTCGGCCTACTTCGTCACCGACCCCGAGCGCCTGGAAGCCGTGCTCGAGGACCCGTTCATCCTCATCGCCAATTCCAAGGTCGGCGCCGTCCACTCGCTGCTGCCCGTCCTCGAGAAGGTGCTGCAGGCGGGCAAGCCCCTGCTCATCATCGCCGAGGACATCGAGGGCGAGGCCCTGGCCACGCTGGTGCAGAACAAGATCCGTGGCGTCTTCCAGTCGGCGGCGGTCAAGGCCCCCGGCTTCGGCGAGCGCCGCAAGGCCATGCTCCAGGACATCGCCACCCTCACCGGCGGCCAGGTCATCACCGAAGAGGTCGGCCTGAAGCTGGAGAACGTCACCCTCGACCTGCTCGGCACCGCCCGCAAGGTCATCATCACCAAGGACGACACCACCATCATCGAGGGTGGCGGCTCCGAGGACGAGGTCAAGGGCCGGATCGCCCAGATCAAGCGGGAGATCGACGACACCGACTCCGACTGGGACCGCGAGAAGCTGCAGGAGCGCCTGGCCAAGCTGGCCGGCGGCGTCGCCGTGGTGCGCGTGGGTGCGGCCACCGAGGTCGAGCTCAAGGAGAAGAAGCACCGCATCGAGGACGCCCTGTCGGCGACCCGGGCGGCCATCGAGGAGGGCGTCGTCCCCGGCGGTGGCACCGCCCTGCTGCGGGCCCGCGCCGCCATCGAGGACATCGTCGCCAAGCTGACCGGCGACGAAGCCACCGGCGCCCGCTCCGTCTACCGGGCCCTGGAGGAGCCGGCCAAGTGGATCGCCATCAACGCCGGCCTCGAAGGCGGCGTGGCTGTCCAGCAGATCGAGCGCGAGACCGGCAGCATCGGCCTCAACGCCGCGACCGGTGAGTTCGAGGACCTCGTCAAGGCGGGCGTCATCGATCCGGCCAAGGTCACCCGTTCGGCCCTGCAGAACGCGGCATCGATCGCTGCGTTGCTCCTGACCACCGAGGCGCTCGTGGCCGACAAGCCCGAGCCTGAGTCGGCGATGCCCGCTGGCATGCCCGGCGGCGGCGGCATGGGCGGCATGGGCGGCATGGGAATGATGTAGAACAACCCCATGCGGGTTGTGGTGCGGAGGGCGGCCCTGGCGGCCGCCCTCTTCGCGTTCGTGTTCGGCGTCGTGGGCATCAGCCCCGCGGCGGCCAAGTCGTTCTCGGTGCCTCGTGTGGTCGTCGAGGCGGTGCTCAACCCCGACGGCTCCATGCGGGTGGTGGAGCATCTCGACTACGACTTCTCGGGGGTGTTCCACCACGGCACCCGTCCGATCCCCAAGGGCGACTACCGCATCGTGGACATGACCGTGTCGGAGAACGGGAGGCCCCTCCCGTCCCACGGCGCGCCCTATGACCTGTCGTGGGACTACTCGGCCAAGGACGAGCAGCGCACCTTCGACATCTCCTACACCGTCCTCGGCGCGACGAAGTTCGGCTCCGACGTGGGCGAGCTGTATTGGAAGTGGGTCGGCACCGATCATCCGCCCATCGGTGTCGTGCACGCGCAGGTGATCGTCCCCGGCGATGGAAACGACGTGAAGGCGTGGTTCCACGCCGGGCCGGGCGGCAGTGTGCAACCGGGCAAGGTCACCACCTTCGACAAGGTCGGTCTCGACTCGGGTCAGTTCGCCGAGGGCCGAGTGGCCGTGCCGATCGCCGCCTTCTCGGCGGCGGCGCCTGGCTCGTCACCTCGGCTCCCGACCATCGTGCGCGAGGAGCAGGAGTTCATCAACGCCGACGCCAGGGCCAAGGCCCAGGACGAGCGCGTCAAGCGGCGCAACCAGTGGTTCGGGCTCGCCTTCATCCCCGGGATCGTCCTGTTCCTGTTGATCTGGATGCGGTGGGGCAAGGACCCCAAGCCGTCGCGCGACGTGGGCGAGTACGTGCACGAGCCGCCCGACGATCCGCCGGGCGTCGTGGTCGGTCTCATGCACAGCGGGACGATCAGGCCCGAGGCCTTCTCGGCAACCGTGATGGACCTGGCCCAGCGGGGCCACCTCACCATCGAGGAGACCAAGGAGCACCACCTGCTCCGCGACAAGAAGGACTGGCGCTTCACCAAGCTCGAGTCCGACGACCAACTCGCGAGCTACGAGAAGCGCATCCTCGACCGCTTCTTCCACGACGCGCCCGTGACCACCCAGTCCGAGCTCACCGCGTGGGCCAAGGCCCACCAGACGCAGGCCAAGTCGTTCTGGGACGGCTTCGAGAAGGGCGTGAACGCCGACCTGAAGACGCGGCGGTACATCAAGGGCGGCCGCTTCCTGCCCTATCTGCTCAACTTCCTGCTCGCCATCGCGGTCGCCGGCGCGGGCGTCGTCGCCATCGGCTCTGGTCTGGCCAAGGGCGCCGCGCTGGGCACCGCCTGTCTCCTGACGGCCCTGCTCATCGGGCTCGGCACGCTGCTGCTGCGGTCGCGCACGCCGGAAGGGGCGCAACGGGCGTCGGAGTGGAAGGCGTTCGGCCACATGCTGCGGGACTTC
>JAXDPV010000135.1:0-4403 GCA_034668185.1 Actinomycetota bacterium | reverse complement strand
AGCGGTCGGCACCCACTCCGGCGGATCGCGTTCTCGGGGCAGGCCAGGATGGTCAGCGTGGCGCCTGGCCTGGCGCCGCGGACGACGACGTCGACCCGGGAGCCGGTCCGCTCGACACGGACGACCGCCAACGGCGCCGGCGGGGTCGCCCCGAAGACGGTCACGGCCGAGCCGACCACGCCACCGACGTCGACCACCAGCGCGCACGACGGCGCCCCACAATCAGCGCCGAGGCGGTAGGCCACGTCGGTGTCGCCGCGGCCGTCGGTGAGGATGGGCACGGTGTCGCGGCAAACGTCGCGGTCACACAGGCCGAGCGCCCCCGATGCCCGTGCAGGGAAGCCGCGCACCCGCACCCGCACCAGGTCGCCGGCGTCCATCCCGGCCAGCACCGGCGGCGGCTCCAGCGCCTCGGCGGTGGCGCGGATCTCGGCGGTGGCGACGGGCTCGGGCGCGACCAGGCGGCGCGCGGCCAGGGTGGTCGGCGGTGACGTCGTCGAGGTCGCGGAAACCGCCGGTGCCACCGTGCGCCGCACGCCGAGACCGGCCACGCCGACGCCCATCACCAGCGCGACCACGGCCGCGGCGACGAGCGCGCCCCCGGCGACGAGGGCGCCCGTGCCGCGCCGGGAACCGGCGAGGGTCAAGGCGCGGTGTCCTCCGTGGTGGCGTCGTCGAGGCGGCGGTTGAGGGTGAGCAGGCGCCCCATCACCGGGAGGGCCAGCAGGTTGATGCCGTGCAACAGCCCGATGATCAACAGGATGCCGCCCAGCCTGGCGGTCTCGTGTTGGAGCTGCTGGGCCGTGACCACGTCGCTCCACCCGCCCTTGGGCTCGTAGCTCACGGTGAAGAGGATGTACGAGAAGAAGATCAGGTAATAGGCGACGTCGGTCAGCACGATGAAGCTCTTGCCGGTGCGGGGGTTGGCCCGGAAGACGTCGGCGGCGTAGCTGCGACCGAAGCGCTTGATCAGCGGGCCCAACCACAGGGCGATGCCGACGAGCGTTCCGGTGGCGATGAGCTCGAGTATCCACCAGTCCATGAGCACTGCTCCTTGTCGTTGATCGATGACGCCGGCGACGAGCGAGGCGACGGCCCCGGCGATGCAGGCGATGACGGCGACCGTGCGGCGGCGTTGGCCGCGCAGCCGCCGGTCTTCTTCGATGCTGAGCTGCACCCGGGCGAAGAGGTCGCTGCTCTCCTCGACCGCGGCCGCGCCCTGCAGCAGCGCGTCGCGCAGGCGGGTCTCGACGGTGGTCACGCCGGTGGCTCCGGTTGGCCGTCGAGGAGCTTCTCCATGGCGGCCAGGCCGCGCTGCAGGTGGGTCTTGACCGAGTTGCGGGACACGCCCAGCGTGGTCGCGATGTCGTCGATGCCGAGCTCGTGGTAATAGCGCAGCACGAGGCAGTCGCGCTGGCGGGGGGCGAGCTCGCGCAGGAGGTCGAGCACGTGGCGCTGGTCCTCGGCAAGGGTGATGGTGTCCTCGATCGAGGCCACCCGGTCGTCGAACGGGAGCTGGTGGCGCAACGACACCAGGCCGCGGCGGTTGTGGTCGCGAGCGAGGTTCAACACGATCGAGCGGAGGTAGGCGGCGGCCCGGTGGGGCTCGGCGATGCGGGTGGCCGATCGGGCCAACCGGATGAAGGCCTCCTGGACCAGGTCCTCGGCGGCGTTGCGGTCGTCGACGAACAGGCGGGCCAGGCGAACGAGCGAATGGCCCTCCTCCTGGAACAGCCGGACGACGAGCTCGTCGGTGCTCACCGAAGCCACGGCCGCGGCCGCGCCCAAGCTCAGCGCATGGTCGGTCATCAACACCGGCCGCCGGAAGGCGAGCCGCCACCAGGGCAGCGGGAGGAGGGCTACCTCAGCCGCTGATGGCATCGACGCGCCGGAAATGGAGGACGGCCACAACCGCCAGGATGGCGCCATAACCGGCCAGGAGCACGGACGCCGCCGCCGGCGACCGTCCCGAGGCGGCCTCCCCGAGGTGGCTCCACGTGACCACCTTGGGGACATTGGCGGTGAGGGTCCACGGGGAGATCCCGGGCTTGACGTTGCGCAAGATGCCCTCGAGCACCCCGGCCCACGCCCACACGGCGATGATGGCCGCGGCCGTGTTCTTGGACACCGAGGCCACGCACGCCGACAGGCTGGTCACGAGGGCGGTCATGGCCGAGATCCGCAGGACGGCCAACAGCAGGCTGATGGCGAAGGCACGGTCCGCGCCCGTGGTCCAGCCGTGCAGCAGCACCGCCGGCAGCACCGCCAGCAGCAACAGCCCTTGGAGCACGGTGGCCACCACGAACGACGCCCAGGCGATGGCGGCCAGCCGGGCCGCGAGGAGGCGAACCCGGCGCGGCTCCCACGTGAGGACGGTGGCCATCGACCCGCTCCGCCACTCACCGCCGACGACGGCGGCGCCGCCGATGACCCCGCCGAGGAAGAGGAACACCGCGCCGACGAGGAGGAGGCTGTCGTCCTCGCCCCGCCACCAGTCGATAAGGATCGCCGGGTGGGCGTCGCCGCGCTGGACGATGGACGCCAGGTGGCTCGGGGTGCTGTCGACGAACGCGATGGTGGCGATGATGACGATGCCGACGACGGCGATGGCGACGAGGGCCCACACCGCCCGCCGCCGCAGCGAACGCTCGATCTCGATGCGCAAGAGGCTCATGCCGTCAGCTCGAGGAACAGGTCTTCGAGGTGGCGTTCCTCGGGCCTGAGCTCGCTCGGCCACAGGCCGGCCTGCCCGAGCGTGGCCGCGATCTCCTGGCCCTGCAGCCCGCGCACCCGAAGGAGGTCGCCGGCGGGCTCGACGAGCGCGCCGATACCGCCGAGCAGCGTGGCCGCCCGGTCGCGGTCGGTCTCCACCACCCGCACGAGGGACGCCGGGTGGGCGCCGGCGAGCACGTCGGCCACGGTGGCCGCGGTGAGGCAGCGTCCCCGGCTGACGATGGCCACCCGGTCACACGTCTGCTCGACCTCCGACAGCAGGTGGCTGGAGAGCAGGACGGTCCGGCCTTCCGATGCGAGCCGGCGCACGAGCAGCCTGATGTCGCGCATACCGGCGGGATCGAGGCCGTTGGCGGGCTCGTCGAGCACGAGCAGCGCCGGGTCCTTGAGGATGGCCGCGGCCAGTGCCAGCCGCTGGCGCATCCCGAGGGAGTAGGTGCGCACGGCGTCGCCGGCCCGTTCGGCCAGGCCGATGGCTTCGAGGGCGTCGTCGGCGGCGCGGTCGGGAATGCCGTCTATGGCGGCGAGGAGCCGGATCTGCTCGCGGCCCGTCATCGCCGGCAGGAAGGCCGCGCTCTCGACCACCGCCCCCACCGATCGCAACGTCTCGGCCAGGCCGTCGGGCACCGGCCGGCCGAGGACCGAGATGCGGCCTGCCGAGGGCCGCACCAGGCCGAGCAGGCAGCGGATCGTCGTCGTCTTGCCCGAGCCGTTGGGCCCGAGCAGGCCGAAGACGCCGCCTTCCTCGATCTCGAGCGAGAGGCCGTCGATGGCGACCGTCGGGCGCCCCCGGAGACGGCGGTAGGTCTTGTGCAGCCCCTCGATCACGATTGCGTTCGCCATACGCCGACAGACGAGGCCGCGGCGGCGCCGGGTGACAACCCCGCCAAGTTTCGGTGCGTGGTGTCACCCGCCGGGCCAAGCTGGTCCGTCTGTACGGGGAAACGAGAGGAGTCGCGGTGCGACGACGGAGGAAGGCAACCCTCGGGTTGGGCGCGCTGGTGGGCGCGGTCGGGCTCATCGGATACGTGAGCGCCATGCAACAGGCGAGCAGCGCGCCGTTCTCGGGGCCGGTGGCCTCGGCGGTGATGCGCAACCAGGCGGGGGCGGTCGTCGGGACCGTCACCTTCCAACAGGTCGCGGCCGACAAGGTCCGTGTGCGGGGCGCGGTGAGCGGTCTCGCGCCGGCGGCCGATTTCCACGGATTCCACGTGCACACCAACGGCGCCTGCACCGGCGACTTCGTGGCCTCGGCCGGCGGCCATTGGAACCCCGCCGGCGTCAACCACGGCGACCACGCCGGCGACCTGGTCACGCTCTACGCCGGCAACGACGGCGTGGCCCGCACCAGCTTCACGACCGACGCCTTCACCGTCGACCAACTGCTCAACGATCCCGGCGGTGTCTCGGTGATCGCCCACGCCGGCCGCGACAACTACGGCAACGTGCCGACGCGCTACACCTCGTCGTCGGCCACCGACCCTGGCCCCGACGCCACCACCCTGTCCACCGGCGACGCCGGCGCGCGCTATGCCTGCGGGGTCGTGGGCTCGGGTCTCATGCCGCTGGGCGCGACCAACGGCTCGGCCGGGTATTGGATGGTGGGCGACGACGGCGGCGTATTCACCCACGGCGACGCCGTCTTCTACGGCAGCGAAGGCGGGACGGCG
>JAXDPV010000134.1:0-6853 GCA_034668185.1 Actinomycetota bacterium | reverse complement strand
CCCAAACGGGTGGGGGAGCGGCTCGACGAGGTGCGGGCGAGGATCGAGAGCGCGGGCGGTGACCCGTCCAAGATCACGATCGTGGCCGTCACCAAGGGGTACGGCGCCGAGGCCGCGGAGGCGGCCTACGCCGCCGGGTGCCGCGACTTCGGCGAGAACTACGCCGCCGAGCTCGAGGCCAAAGCCGCCTCGATCCCGAGCGACGCCCGCTGGCACTTTCTCGGGGCGGTGCAGCGGAACAAGGTGAAGGCCATCGCCGGCCAGGTGTCGACGTGGCACGGGCTCGATCGCCGGGCCGCGGGCGCCGAGATCGCCAAGCGGGCGCCGGGCGCGGCCGTCCTCGTCCAGGTGAACCTGTCGGGCGGGGAGGGCCGCAACGGCTGCCGCCCCGAGGACACCGCCGCGGTGGTCGACGAGCTGCGCGCCCTCGGCCTCGACGTGCGCGGCCTCATGGGCGTGGCCGGACTCGACCGCGAGGCCAGGCCGCAGTTCCGCGAGCTGGCCGAACTGGCCCACGACCTGGCGCTCGACGAGCTCTCGATGGGCATGAGCGGCGACCTCGAAGCCGCGGTGCAGGAGGGCGCCACCATCGTCCGGGTGGGTACTGCAGTGTTCGGTGCGCGCCCCGGAGCAGCCCAGGTGCGACGATAGGCTCACGACAGGAGGCACGTGATGGCCGGGTTCCGGAGAATGATGAGCTACCTCGGGCTCGTCGTCGACGACGAGTACGACGACTACGACCCGTATGAGGACCAAGCGGCGGCGCGCGCCGGGCGCCCGCCCATGGGCATGGCCGAACCGCCCGAGCCCGTCTCGGGCATCCGCACGTTCCCCCGCGAGCCCGCCGAGCAGCCCTCGGGCGTGACCGCCATGCCCCGCTCGTCGGTGGTGCGGCCGATCATCCCGGTGGCGTCGGCCAAGCCCCACACGGTGACGCCGAAGTCGTTCCAGGACGCGCAGGAGATCGCCGACCGGCTCAAGGCCGGCGTGCCCGTCATCGTCAGCCTGCAGACGGCCGACCGCGACCTCATGCGGCGCATCATCGACTTCTCGAGCGGCCTCACCTACGGCATCGGCGGCGAGATGGAGCGCACGGCCGACCGGGTGTACCTGCTCACCCCGACCGCCAGGGGATAGACCCGTTGGCCCAACTGCTGATCCAGCTACTCAACCTCTACGTCCTCGCGATCATCGGCCGCATCATCCTCAGCTTCTTCCCGATCGCTCCCGGCAGCCCGCTGTCGGGCATCGCGAGCTTTCTGTACTCGATCACCGAGCCCGTTCTCGGCCCGATCCGCAACCTGTTGCCCTCGGTGGGGATGTTCGACCTCTCTCCGATGGTGGTGATCTTCGTGATCCGTCTGCTCGTCGTGCCCCTCATCGCCGGGGCCCTGTGATGGACTCCCAGGCGATCCGCGAGGTCGTGTTCCGGGAGAAGTTGCGGGGCTACCACCCCGACGACGTCGATGCCTTCGTGGCTTCGGTGGCCGAAACCGTGGCCGGGCTCGAGGCCCGGGTGGCCGAAGCCGAGGCACGGGCCAGCGGTCCGGCCGACACCGAGGACTCGCTGCGGCGCACGCTGGTGCTGGCCCAGCGCACCGCCGACCTGGCCATCGAGGAGGCCAGGCAGGAGGCGGCCCGCATGGTCGAGGAAGCCAGGTCGCATTACGACGCGTTGCAGCGCGATGCCGCCGAGCTGAAGGCCCGCCTCCACGCCGAGGCCGAGGAAGAGGCGAGGGCCGAGCGCGACCGGTTGCACGCCGAGCGGGCGGCGTTGCTCGCCGACCTGGCCGCGCTGGACGAGCACCTGGCGCGGGAGCGCGAGCGGCTGCACATCTACTTCTCCGACCAGTTGCGTCGGGTCGAGGAGGGCGAGCCCGGCCTCACGCCCACACCCGAGATGCAGGCCCCGGAAGCGGTCGCCGAGCCGGCGATCGAGGTCGCAATCGAGCCGCCGGCCGCCGAGGACGAACCGCCCGTGGAAGGGCACGCCGACGACGACCCGTTCCTCGCCGAGCTGCGCCGGGCCGTCACCGACGAGGAGCCCCTGGGCCCCCGCGACGAGCCCCTTCCCGACGCCGACGACGACGCGTTCGACCTGTTCGCACCGGGTGAGGAGGAGGTCGGGCGCTTCGGCTCCCGCCTCCGTCGCCGCCGCTGACCGGCTCGGTTTGGGCGGCCATGCCGCCCCCGGGCGTTGCGCTCGTTTAGGATGCCCGCTCGTTCCGTGCGGAGGATGGTGAGTTCGTGTTGCTCCTGGTAACGATCGTGCTGGTGCTGGTGGCAGCGGTGACGCTGTTGATCGGCATCTTCAGCGACAACCTGGCTTTGATCTTCCTCTCGATCGGCGCGAGTGGGGCTGCGGCGGTGGTGCTTGCCATCCTGTCGACCCTCAGCCGCCGGCGGGGTCGCGAGGGCGCGGCGGGCGGCGCGGCCGCACCGCTTGGCGAGGCTGCACCGGTGGCCGGTACGCCGGCGCCTCCGGTCGTGGGGCCGCCGCCGGCCATCGCCACCGAAGCGCCGACGACGGTGCTCGCGGCCGTGGGCGGCGCGCTGGCGATCGACGGCTACGACAACTTGCGGGTCAACGAGATCCTGCCCCGCCTCGACGGGCTCGGCATGGAGCAGCTCGAAGCCGTCGCCGACCACGAGGAAGCCAACAAGAACCGCACGACGATCCTCAACCGCATCGACCAACTCCTCGACGAGCTCGAGGGGGCGCCGGCGGCCGTGCCGACCGAGACGGTCGCGGTCGTCGAAGAGGTCGCGGTCGTCGCCGACGACGGCTTCCCGATCCCCGGCTACGACACCCTCAGCGAGGCCCAGGTGATCGCCCTGCTCGCCGACCTCGACGCCGACCAGCTCGAGACCGTCGCCGATCGCGAGGAAGCCGGCCCCAACCGCGACGCCGTCCTCGACGCCATCGACGACCGACTCGACGTCCTCGAAGGCATCGTCCCCGCGCCCGCGGCCAAGAAGGCTCCGGCCAAGAAGGCGGCGGCGTCGAAGGCCCCGGCCAAGAAGGCGGTCGCATCGAAGGCCCCGGCCAAGAAGGCGGTCGCATCGAAGGCTCCGGCCAAGAAGGCCCCGGCGTCCAGGGCCCCGGCCAAGAAAGCCACCGCGACCAAGGCCCCGGCCAAGAAGGCTCCGGCCAAGAAAGCCGCGGCGGCCCCGGTGAAGAAGGCGGCCACCACGGCCAAGAAGTCAGCCCCGGTCAAGAAGGCCACCGCGGCCAAGAAGGCCACCAAGAAGCGCTAGCCGGCTTTCGGCTTTCGGCCACGAACGCGTGGCAGGACGCGCGACTTTGGCCGAAAGCGGGGTCAGTCGTCCTTGACGACGCCGATGTGGGCGGCCCGGCCGTCGGAGAGCTCGAGGCGGTGGCCGTCGACCAGCTCGGGCACCCGCATGACCGCGTGGGCGAGGGTCTCGGCCTTGACGTAGTCGAGGTGGGCCTCGACCGCGGCCCACACGTCGTCGTGGACGTGGAGCGACACCCGGACCCGGTCGCTGACGTGGAGGCCGGTCTCCTTGCGGGCCTGGTTGACCAGGCGCACGACGTCACGGGCCAAACCCTCGACCTCGAGCTCGGGCGTGACCACGGTGTCGAGCACGACGAGCCCGTCGTTGCCGGGCAGGGCCCGGGTCGTCGAGGGGTCGCGGGGCTCGAGCCGCAAGCTGAACTCGTCGTCGGCCAGGGCACGGCCCAGCGCGGGCACGTCGATCGAGCCATCGGGCAACCGCGACCACTCACCGGCCCGCACCGCCTTGATCACCTTCTGGACCTCGGGCCCGATGCGGGGCCCGAGCACCGCCGGCACCACCTGCAACACCAGGTCGCCGTGCGAAGCCACGTCGTCGCTCAACGACACCGACTTGGCGTTGACCTCCTCGGCGATCAGGTCGACGAACGCCGCCAGCGAGGACGCATCGCGGGCCGCAACCGTCACCGACGCGATCGGCAAGCGCACCCGCAGCCCGGCCGCCTTGCGCACCGACGACGCCGCCGAGCACACCTCCCGCACCCGGTCCATGGCCGCGACCAACGCCGGGTCGGACGGGAACGACGAAGCGTCGGGCCAGTCGGTGAGGTGGACCGAACGAGCGCCGGTGAGCCCCTTGTAGATCGCCTCGCTGAGCAACGGCAGCAACGGCGCCGACACCTGGGTCAACAGCACGAGCACGGTGTAGAGGGTGTCGAAGGCGTCACGATCGGAAGCCCACACCCGATCGCGGGAACGGCGGATGTACCAGTTCGTCAACGCATCGAGGAAGCCCTCGATGGTGGCGCAGGCCCCGTCGAGGTCGTAGTCGTCGAAGCGGGCCTCGACCCCCTCGACCAGCAGGCGGGTCTTGGCCAGGATGTAGCGGTCGAGCACGTTCGCCGAATCGGCGCGGAACGTGGCCCGGTACCCGTCGGTGTTGGCGTACAAGGTGAAGAAGCCGTAGGCGTTCCAGATCGGGTTCAGCACCCGGCGTACGGCCTCGGTGATGTTCTTGCGGCTGACGACCAGGTCGCCGCCCCGCAACACCGGCGACGACACCAGGGCCCATCGCATGGCGTCGGCGCCGAGATGGTCGAACACCTCGTTGGGGTCGGGGTAGTTGCGCAGGCTCTTCGACAGCTTCTGGCCGTCGTCGCCGAGCAGCACGCCGTGGGCGATGCAGTTGCGGAACGGCGGCCGGTCGAACAACGCCGTGGCCAGCACGTGCAACGTGTAGAACCATCCGCGGGTCTGGTTGTTGTACTCGACGATGAAGTCGGCGGGGTAGTGGTTCTCGAACCAGTCGGCGTTCTCGAACGGGTAGTGCACCTGCGCGAACGGCATCGACCCCGACTCGAACCAGCAGTCGAGCACCTCCTCCACCCGACGCATAGTCGACGCACCCGAAGGATCGTCGGGGTTGGGCCTGGTGAGCTCGTCGATCATCGGCCGGTGGAGGTCGTCGGGGCGCACGCCGAAGTCGCGCTCGATCTCGTCGAGCGACCCGTACACGTCGATGCGGGGGAAGGCGGGGTCGTCGCTCTTCCACACCGGCAACGGCGATCCCCAGAAGCGGTTGCGGGAGATGGCCCAGTCGCGGGCGTCCTCGATCCACTTGCCGAAGCGGCCGTCGCGCACGTTCTCGGGCACCCAGTTGATCTGCTGGTTGAGCGCGACCATGTCGTCCTTGAAGGCCGTGACCTTCACGAACCACGAGCCCACCGCCCGGTAGATCAGCGGCGTGCGGGTGCGCCAGCAATGGGGGTAGCTGTGGACGATGGTTTCGTCCCGCACGACCACGCCCCGCGCCTTCAGGTCGCGGATGATGTCGCCGTTGGCGTCGAAGACCTGCTTGCCCTCGTAGTCGGGGACCTCGGCGGTGAAGCGGCCCTGCTGGTCGACCGGCACCTTGACCGCGATGCCGTTGGCCTCGCACACCCGCTGGTCGTCCTCGCCGAAGCCAGGTGCGAGGTGGACGGTGCCGGTGCCGTCGTCGGTCGAGACGAAGTCGCCGGCGAGCACGACGAAGGCGCCCGGAGTCCCGGCGAAGAACGGGAACATCGGGGTGTACGAACGCCCGACCAACGACGAGCCCTTGACGGTGTCGACCTTGGTGGCGGAAGCCAGCTCCTTCTCGTACTTGGAAGCGGTGGCCTCGCCGATGAGATAGCGGTGGCCGTCCTCCTCGTAGACCGAGTAGTCGATGTCGGGGCCGACGGCCAGGGCCAGGTTCGACGGCAACGTCCACGGCGTCGTCGTCCACACCAGCAGCCGCTCCCCCGAGTCGAGCTCGAACCACACGGTCACGGCCCGGTCCTGGCGCTCGCGGTAGGCGTCGTCCTGGCGGGTCTCGAAATTCGACAGCGGGGTCTCGCACTCCCAGCAGTACGGCAGGACCTTGTAGCCCTCGTAGATCAGCCCCTTGTCCCAGAGCTGCTTGAAGGCCCACATGACGCTCTCCATGTAGGTGAGGTCGAGGGTCTTGTACTCGTTCTCGAAGTCGACCCAGCGGGCCTGGCGGTTGACGTAACGCTCCCATTGCTCGGTGTAGCGCAGCACCGACAGCCGGCAGGCCCGGTTGAACTTGTCGATGCCCATGGCGAGGATGTCGTCGTGGCCGGCGATGCCCAGCTCTTTCTCGGCCTCCATCTCCGCTGGCAGGCCGTGGCAGTCCCACCCGAAGCGGCGCTCGACCCGCCGGCCCCGCATCGTCTGGTAGCGGGGCACGGCGTCCTTCACGAAGCCGGTGAGCAGGTGGCCGTAGTGGGGGAGGCCGTTGGCGAAGGGCGGGCCGTCGTAGAAGACGTACTCGTTCTCGCCGTCGTCGCCCGCCGGCCGGGCCTCGATCGACGCCCGAAAGGTGTCGTCCTTCTGCCAGAAGTCGAGGACGTCCTGCTCGATGGCCGGGAACGAGGGCTGCTGCGGAACCTCGGGATACGGCTGCTCGTTCGGGACGTCGGACATAGCCACCTACGATAAGCGGCGTGGTGTCTGAACTTTTCGACGTTCCGCCCGAGGGCGGGGTCGTCCTCCGCTTGCACGTGCAACCCGGCGCCGGGCGCACGGCGGTGACCGGTCGCCACGGCGACGCCCTCAAGGTCAAGGTGGCGGCACCGCCCGAGCAGGGCCGGGCCAACGAGGCCTGCGTCGAGCTGGTGGCCAAGATCGCAGGGGTCAAGCCGGCCGAGGTGTCGGTGGTGAGCGGCGCGTCGAGCCGTTCCAAGAAGGTGCGGGTCGCCGGCGTCGAGGCCGAGGACTTCGCCCGCCTGCTCGAGCTCGCCCTCGACGAGGCCTCGGGGAATGCCAGGGGAGGCGGGAGCGTTCCGAAGTCGCCGTCCCGCTGAGCGCCGTTCTGCGGTGGTAGCTTCTCC
>JAXDPV010000133.1:0-6629 GCA_034668185.1 Actinomycetota bacterium | reverse complement strand
GAGCGCGTACAGGAAGGTGGCCGCGGTGACGTGGGGGCCCCGCTGGCCGAGCGCCTTCATGAGGTAGCGGACGCCGAGCCCGGCCACGAACAGGATCGAGCCGAGCCAGAGCCGCTGGGCCACCCATGGCGGGGCCCCGAGCCGGTCGAAGAGCCAGAACCACGGCCCCATCGGCCAGAGGTAGCCGATGTTCTGGTGGGTGACCGTGCCCATGCCGATGCCGGGGTCCCACATCGACGGCGCCTGGCGCAGGAGCCGCGACGGGTCGAGGTAGAGGTACGTCTTGGTGTCGGCCGCCACCACCCCAGGCTCGGTCAACACCTGGGGGACGTAGGCCAGCACCGCCAACAGCGCCAGCCCGAGCCCGCCGCCCGCCCGGTTGCGGGCGGTCAACGGCGGTCGGGGCGGCGGCGCAAGGCTTCGGCCGCGAGCACGTCGAAGGCAGCGGACGCGGTGGCGTCCCACGTGAGGGCGGCGCCGCGGGCGAGGGCGCCCTCGGCCAGTTGCTTGCGCAGGACCTCGTCACCGAGCACGGCGTCGAGCTTGGCCACGAGGTCGGTCGTGGGGTCGTCGGCGAGGAGGCCGCTGTCGCCGTCGATGACGGCGTCGGTGTGGCCGGCGATGCGGGTGACGACCGCGGGCGTGCCGCAGGCCGCGGCCTCGGTGATCGTCATGCCCCATCCCTCGCGGGCCGACGCGCTGGCCACGACCCACGCCCGCCGGTAGAGGTCGATGACGTCGGCGTCGCTGATGCGGCCGGCGAGGGTGAGCCACGCGCCGGCGCCCACCTCGGCGATGGCGGCTTCGAGCACTGGCCGCTCGTACCCCTCGCC
Source organism: Actinomycetota bacterium (assembly GCA_034668185.1). Taxonomy (GTDB): domain Bacteria; phylum Actinomycetota; class Acidimicrobiia; order Acidimicrobiales; family CADCTF01; genus DATLED01. Next base: position 5,796 of record JAXDPV010000133.1, on the reverse strand, counting down.
GACGATGACGGCTTCGAGGGTGGGGTGGCGGCGGCGCAGTTCGGCCAGGCCCCTGATCAACACGTCGTAGCGCTTCACCGGCACGAGCCGGCCGACGGCCACGACCAGCGGGTGTTCGCTGCGCTCGCCGCCGGGCGTGAAGCGGGGGTCGATGCCCGGGGGCACGACCGTGACCCGCTCGGGGCGGAAGCCGAGGTCGTGGACGAGTTCGTCCTTCGACGACTCCGACAGGGTGACGATCGGCGTGCGCCGGTAGAGCGGCGGCGCCAACTTGGCTTCGAGGAACTCGCCGGCCTTGGCCAGGCGCTCGTTCTCCGGCATCACCATGCGCCACATCTCGGCGTGGACGTGGTGGAGGAACACGACCGTGGGCCGGCCCCGGTTCCACAGCGGCGAGAAGAACGGGACGCCGTTCCAGATCTCGACCAGCGCGTCCCACGGGCCGTTGCGTTCGGTGGCCTCGGTGACGATGGCCCGGGGGAAGACGGCGTAGCGACCGGCCCGCCGGATCACCCGGTAGCCGTCTCTCGTGACCGTCGTGGCCCGGCCCTGGGCGTAGGACGTCCTGAGAGTGACCTCGAGGCCGGCGCCGGCCCAACGCTTGGCGATCTCGTGGGCGTGGATCTCGGAGCCGCCGGCCTCGACGTCTTCGAGGTCGCGCCACGAGAGCATGTGGACGCGTCGGAGGCCGGACGCTTCGACGCGTCGGGTGAGGTCGGCGTTGGGCAAGCGCCGTATCCTACGGCCGTGCCCGGCCGGACCTTTGCCACGACCCTGCGCGCCCTCGAAGGCGTCGCCGGGTGGATGACCGACGCCCAGGCCCGGCGGTTGTGGGACGCGGCTTGTGGCCTGGCCCCGGGTGCGCGGGTGGTCGAGATCGGCTCGTTCCAGGGGCGGTCGACGATCGTGCTGGCCTCGGCCGCGGCCGACGGCGTCGAGGTCGTCGCCATCGACCCCCACGCCGGCAACGACCGCGGGCCCCAGGAGTTCTCCGGCTACGAGGCCGAGGCCGAGGGCGACCACGCGGCGTTCGTTGCCAACCTGTCGGCGGCGGGCGTCGCCGACCGGGTGCGGCACTTACGCATGTTCTCGACCGAGGCGTTGGGCGAGGTCGACGGCGCCGTCGAGCTGCTCTACATCGACGGCGCCCACCGGTACCGGCCGGCGTTGGACGACGTCCGCCGCTGGGGCGACCGGGTGGCCGACGGCGGCACGTTGCTCATCCACGACTCGTTCTCCTCGGTCGGCGTGACGTTGGCGATCTTGCGGGCGTTGCTGGTCGACCGGCGGTTCCGTTACGAGGGTCGTTCTGGTTCGCTGGCGTCGTACCGCCGGGTGCCGGCGGCGTCACGGCGTGCCAACGCCTTTCGTCAACTGGCGGAGTTGCCGTGGTTCGCCCGCAACGTGGTGATCAAGGCGTTGCTGCTTGCCCGGCTGCGGCCGTTGACCAGGTTGCTCGGCCACCGCACCGGCGACTGGCCTTACTGACCGGCGGTGCAGCGGACGTAGAGCTCGTAGAGGCCATGGCCGAAGAGGCCCTTGCCGTAGGAGCCGACGAGGCAGAAGTCGCGGGCCACGACCTGGTTGGGTTCGTCGGGGCCGAAGCGCCGGCTGTCGTTGGGCTCGTCCCAGTCGTCCCGGATCGAGCTCAGGATGACGATGTCGGCGTGTTCGATCTCGCCGGCCATGCCGGAGTCGTCGGCGTTGGCCACGCCCGGGTCCATCTCGATGAAGCGGGTGGCCGGGGGGAGCTCGGGCAGCAGGTAGTAGAGGAAGGCCTCGGAGTACGGCGTCTTTCTCAGGTCGCCGGTGCCGACGAAGAGCTTGTCGCCCGGCTTGGCGGTGCGGTCGACCTCTTGGAGGAGGTCGTGGACCGCGCTGACGGCGTCGGGCCGTCCGTAGTAGAAGGTGCGGCCGTTGCGCTCCATGGCGTGGGTCGGCCCCGGCGTGAGTTGGTCGACGTAGGTGCGCCAGGTGAAGTGGGGCACGAGGACGAGGGTGGCGACGATCGGGGCCAGGGCGGCGGCCGCGGTCGTGGGCCATCGCCGGCCCCGGAGGAGCTCGGCCACGGCCGCGGGCAGGAAGCCGAGGGGGACGCAGCTCACCCAGGCGAGGTGGGTCGAGTCCGCCCGCTGGAGCGCTTGGGGCAGGAGGCCGGCGGCGAAGAGGGCCATGGCCAGCAGGCGGGCGTCGCCGAGGCGTCGCTTGCGGAGGATGCCGGCGACGATGAGGACGGCGTCGGTGGCGACGAGCAGCCCGAGCCAGAGCGAGAGCTGCGCCGGCGAGGGCGGGGCCGGCAACGGCCACGACGGTTCGATGAGGCGGCCGGCTCGTTGGAGGAAGCCGTCGAACTCGTGCCACGACGGCGGCAGGGGCAAGCGGCGCCCGCCCCGCAGCTCGAACACGGGCTCGAGGAACAGGCCCTTGAACACTGCGGCCGGGCCGGCCACCGCCAGGTGGAGGAGGTACGGGCTGAGCCCGACCGCGAACCCCGCGACCATCCGCTTCGTCGGCCGCACCGCGATCGCCGCCAACCCCACCGCCACCGCCAGGTCGGGCCGGTGCAGCAACGCCGCCGCCGCCAACACCCCCGCCACCACCTCCCTCCCCCGCTTTTTGGTGCCAGGGCGCCCGCCCTGGCGTGAGCCCGGGGACCCAAAAGCGAAGTGGAGCGACCAGAGGCCGAGGGCAACGGCGCCGACCCAGGCCAGGGCGGTGAGGCCGATGGGGGGGACGATGATGACCGCGGCCATGACCGCGCCCGCCGCGGCCACGACCCGGCCCCAGGGGCGCAACAGGGCGAATACCCCGAAGGCGACACCGAGCTGCTGGAGAAAACCGACGGCCCGCTCGGCCTCGATGGTGGTGCCGGCCACCCGGTACACGCCGGCCAGCACCCAGAGGCTGCCGGGCCCGTACAGGTGCAGGAAGTCGCGGTTCGGCACCCAACCGTGGTTCACCAACCACGGGAACACCAGCATGAAGCCCTCTTCCATGGGCGGTCCGGGCGCCCGCCACAGCCCCCGCAACGGCAACGAGCACGCCACCAACACCACCGCCGCCGCCGGCCCCCACCTCCTGACGGTGTCCATGTGGACGAGAAACTAACGTCGCCTGCCATGCTCGACTTCGAGCGCCAGCTCGTGGCGACGCTCACCGACGTCGACGACCCCGGCCTCAGGGCCCGGGTCGCCGGCTTCGTCGAAGCCAGCCTGCACGCCATGCCCGAGCACCTCCGCCTCGGCGTGCTCGTCCAATCGGTCGCCTTCGCCGCGTGGACGAAGATCGCCCCCACCGACGACCTCGCCGGCCGCCTCGAACGCAGCCCCATCCCCCTCGTGCGGCAACACGTGCGCCTCTTCCGCAGCCTCGTCCTCTTCGCCGAGCAAGAGCTGGCGACCACCGCATGAGGACCGAGGTCCTCGTGATCGGGTCGGGCGCGGGCGGCGCCACCACCGCGGCCGTGCTGGCCGAAGCCGGGCGCCACGTCACCATCGTCGAAGAGGGCCCCTGGGTCGACCCCGACGACCCCACCATCGAGCCCTTCTCCATCCAGGAGATGACCACCAAATACCGCCACCACGGTTCGTCGGCCGCCCTCGGCACCCCGCCCATCGCGTACGCCGAAGGGCGCTGCGTCGGCGGCAGCACCGAGGTCAACAGCGGCCTGTGGCACCGCCTCCCCGAGCACCTGGCCGAGGAGTGGGCCGAGGCCTACGCCATCGACGGCTTCGAGCCCGCCACCCTCGCCGCCTACGCCGAACGCATCGAAGGATGGCAGTCGGTGTCGAAGGTGCCGGCGGCGCCTCCCCTCTCCTCTGCCCTCCTCGAACGGGGCGCGACCAAGCTCGGCTGGCGCTCCACCGAGTTCCCCCGGGTCTTCCGCTACGACGCCGGCCATCAGCGGGGCGTCAAGCAGACGATGGCCCGCACCCTCGTCCCCCGCGCCCTCGCCGCCGGCGCCCAACTCGTGCCCGACTGCCGGGTGACGAAGCTGACCACGAACGACGACCGCACCCGGATCACCGGCGCCCGCGCCCGGCGAACGAGGAACGACGGCACCACCGAAGACCTCACCATCGAGGCCGACCACGTCTTCGTCTGCGGCGGCGCCATCCAGACCCCCGCCCTCCTCCAACGCAGCCGCATCCGAGGACGGGGCCAGGTCGGCAAGGGCCTCAAGCTCCACCCCACCATCAAGATCGCGGCCCGCTTCCCCCACCCCGTCGACCACGGCGACGTCCCCATGCACCGCATCACCGAGTTCGCCCCCAACCTCACCATCGGCGGCAGCGCCAGCCGCAAGGGCCACGTCGCCCTGGCCCTGGCCGACGCCGCGCCCCCGCGAACCGACTTCGACGACGCCCTCGACGACTGGGAGAACGTCGCCGTCTACTACGCCGCCATCCGCAGCGAAGCCGCGGGAAGGGTGCAAGCGATCCCAGGCCTCGAGGCCCCCCTCGTCACCTACCGCCTCACCGACGGCGACATGAGCCGCCTGGCCCGAGGCCTCGTCCACCTCGGCGAGCTGCTGCTGGCCGCCGGGGCCACCGAGCTGTTCCCGTCGGTCGACGGCGGCACCATCGTCCGCAGGCACGACGAGCTCACCCGATGGTGGGACGCCGTCGACCGCACCCGCACCAACCTCATGACCGTCCACCTCACGTCGTCGGTGCGCATGGGCGAAGACGCACGGCGCAGCGGCGCCGACTCCTTCGGCCGCATCCGGGGCTTCGACAACCTCTACGTCAACGACGCCTCCCTCCTCCCCGACGCCCCCGGCGTCAACCCGCAAGCGGCGATCATGACGATCGCCCTGCGCAACGCCGAGCACTTCCTCGCCACCACCCCGTGACCCCGACCACCGCCGTCGTCACCGGAGCCGCGGGCTGGCTCGGACAGAACCTCGTCCGCGCCCTGCCCCACGAACGGGTGCGCGCCCTGGTCCACCACCCCGACGAAGCCGCCGCCATCGAGCTGGCCAACCCGAACATCGAGGTCGTGGCCGGCGACGTGCGCGACCCCGCCGTGGTCGACCGCCTCTTCGACGGCGTGGCCGCGGGCGCCACCGTCTTCCACGCCGCCGGCGTCATCCACCCGCGGCGGCCGAGGGACTTCTACGACGTCAACGTGGGCGGCACCCAGAACGTCGTCGACCGGGCCAGGCGGGCCCAGGCCCAGCGCTTCGTCCACGTGTCTTCGAACTCGCCCTTCGGCGCCAACCCCACCAACGACCACCGCTTCACCGAGGCCGACGCCTTCGACCCCTACATGGGTTACGGGAAGTCGAAGCACGAGGCCGAGCTCCTCGTGCAACGCAGCCACCACCGGGGCGACGTGGCCGCCGTCATCGTCAGGCCGCCGTGGTTCTACGGCCCCTTCCAACCGGCACGCCAGACCCAGTGGCTGCGCACGGTCAGGCAAGGCCGCTTCCCCCTCGTCGGCGACGGCACCAACAAGCGCTCGATGGTCTTCACCGGCAACCTCGTCCACGGTTTGCTCCGGGCCGAGGCCGCGCCCGCCGAGGCCACCGGCCGGGCCTACTGGATCGCCGACGCCGAGCCCTACGCCATGGCCGACGTCCTCGACACCGTGCGCCGCGCTTTCGAGGAAGAGGGCATGGCCGCCACCCATCGGCAACCGCGGCTCCCCCGCCTCGTCGGCGTCGTGGCCGAGCGGATGGACGGCTTCCTGCAACAGATGGGGAAGTACGTCCAGCCGCTGCACGTCCTCGGCGAGCTCAAGGACACCATCGCCTGCGACATCACCGAGGCCCGGCGCGCCCTCGGCTACCAC
>JAXDPV010000132.1:0-11732 GCA_034668185.1 Actinomycetota bacterium | reverse complement strand
GGGATGATCTGGTCGACGCCCTTGGTGACCGAGTAGCTGTCCCAGTACGGGCCGCCGCAGTTGGCGCAGCTACCCATCGAGATCACGTACTTGGGGTCGGGCATCTGCTCCCAGAGGCGGCGGATGGGCGGGGCCATCTTGTCGGTGACCGTGCCCGAGATGACGACCAGGTCGGCCTGCCTCGCGCTCGACGGCAGGGGGATGACGCCGAGGCGCATGACGTCGTAGCGGGGCGAGCCGAAGGCCGCGCCCATCTCGATGGCGCAGCAGGCCAGGCCCCATTGGTAGACCCACAGGCTGTACTTGCGGCCGTAGTTGAGGAGCCAGGTGAGCGGCTTGGGGCTCTTGCCGCTCTCGATCAGACCCACCGGAGGACTCCCTTGCGCCAGGCGTAGACGAGGCCGAGGGCCAGGATCACGATGAAGACGACCATTTCGACCAGGCCGAAGACGGCCAGCTCCTCGAGCCTGACCGCCCAGGGGAAGATGAACACGGCTTCGACGTCGAACAGCACGAAGAGGAGCGCGAACACGTAGTACCGGATCTGGCTCTGGGACCAGCCGGTGCCGACGGGGTCGACGCCACTCTCGTAGGGGATGTACTTCTGCGGCTGCGGGCGGCGGGGTCGGATCAAGCTGCCGGCGCCCAGCATGAGGCCGACGAGCAGAAAGGCGACACCCCCGAGGATCGCCACCGTGAGGTAGCTCCGTAGGAAGTCCGACATCGGGGCGGGAGCCTAGTGACCGCTTTCACGTGAGGCCAAAGCGTCTGGCGGTGGGCTGTGACTTGGCTTCGGCCCGGCGGAGGCCGGTTGCGCCGCCGTTCCCGCCGGCGATGCTCCGTCCGGGCGGGTGGGCGGACCGTAGGCTGGGCCCATGGCGCCCAGCTACCACCGGCTCGGGGACGTGCCAGCCAAGCGGCACGTCGCCCACCGGGCTCCTGACGGGCGGCTGTACGAGGAGGAGGTCGTCGGGCTCGAGGGCTTCAGCGGCCGTTACTCGATCCTCTACCACCGGTACGCGCCGACCCGTGTGCTGCGCATCAGCGAAGCCGCGGCCACGCCCGAGCCGCCGACGCCGGCGGCCGACGGGACCCTTCGTCATCACCTCTTGCGCACCGCCGGCCGCCTGGCCGACGCCGGCGATGAGCTCGCCGGGCGCCAGGTTCTCCTTTGGAACGCCGACGTCCGGCTCGGGCTCTCCGGCTTCGGCGGGGCCGCGGGTCGTTACACCCGAAACGGGGGCGCGGACGAGCTCCACTTCGTCTTCGCCGGCGGCGGTCGGTTGGAGTCGGTGTTCGGCGTGCTCGAGTACCGCCAGGGCGACTACGTCGTCGTCCCCAAGGGCACGACCCACCGTTGGGTGCCCGCGGGCGCGGGCAACCGGCACCTCGTCGTCGAGACGCCGGGCGCGGTCCGGCTACCTCGCCGCTACCAGAACGGCGAGGGCCAGCTCCTCGAGCACGCCCCCTACTGGGAGCGTGACTTCCGGCGGCCCGAGTCGTTGGTGGCGGCCGACGAGGTCGGCGAGTTCGACGTGTGGGTTCGGGTCGGAGACCGGGTCACTATCTATACGTTGGATCATCACCCCCTCGACGTGGTCGGTTGGGACGGACACCTCTATCCCTATGCGTTCGCCATCTCGGACTTCGAGCCGATCAGCGGCCGGCAGCACCAGCCGCCACCCGTCCACCAGACGTTCGAGCTCGACGGTGCCGTCGTGTGCTCGTTCGTGCCTCGGCGGCTGGACGACGGGGTCGGCGTGATCACGGCGCCGTACAACCACGCCAACCTCGACTCGGACGAAGTCCTCTTCTATGTGGGCGGCAGCTTCTTCAGCCGTCGTGGCATCGAAGCCGGCGCCCTGACGTGGCACCCGCGGGGCATCCCCCACGGGCCCGCGCCCGGCGTCGCCGAGGCGTCGATCGGGCAGTCGGCGACCGAGGAGCTGGCCGTCATGGTGGACACCTTCCGGCCTTTGCAGCTCGCGGCGGCGGCCGAGGCCTTCGACGACCCCGCCTACCCGACGAGTTGGCTCCCGCGGGACGACGGCTGAGCAGGAGCAGCCCGGCTCCGATCAGGCCGAGGCCTGCCGACGCGAGCCGGGTCGCCGATGATGCGCCGGTGAGCGGCAGGATGCGTAGGTCTGTGGCTGGCGGCGTTCCGGAGGCCGGTGGCTCGGATCGTGGCTCGGGCTCGGGCGGGGTCGCCGGTGGCGCCGGTGGTGAGGGCGGCGGTGGCGGTGGTCGTGGTGTGTCGGGTTGGCTGGCGGGGGCGACGGTTGGCGGCGCCGGCGTCGGGGCTGCTGGTTCGTCGACGACGATCGTGATGACCGAGCCCGCGGGGCCGAGGTCGAGGCACTGCCCGGGCGCTGGTGACCAGCCGGATGGGGCGACGGCTTCTTCCCAGCAGTAGCCGCGGCCGCCGTCGAGCGATGCCGGCGGGAGGGAGCAGGTGCCGTCGTCGCCGGTGACGCAGGTGGCGGCGATGGGCGCGGGCGGGTCGGCCGCGGGGCGGACGGTGAAGGTGGCGCCCGGTAGTGGCGGGTGTTTCTCGAAACGCAATGACGCCAGCGGTTGGTCGGCGATGCGGACGACGGTTTCTTGGTCGGCGACGACATCGGCGGTCGTGGGGTCGACGGCCCTCCGGTAGTTGGGTGGCGGTTCGACTTCGTCCACTTCGTAATGGCCGGGGATGAGGGCGTCGAGGTCAGCGTCGTCGACCTTGGTGCCGGACTCGTCGATCACGACGAACTTGGCTCCTTCGACGGGTGCGCCGGTGACGCCGTCGACCTTGTCGATGCGGAGTCGGCCCCGGCGGGCGGGGTCGGTGACTTCGAGGGTGACGTCGAGGTCGCCGACTTCGACCGACCACGGTCCGGCGGTGGCGTAGCCGGGCGGGGGCTCGACCTCGGTGACGGTGTAAGCGCCCGGCGGAACCGCGAGCGTCGGCGTGCGGTTGTCGATGCCGATGGTGACGGTCTCGGTGAGGGCCTGGCCGTCGATGCGGAACGTCGCTCCGCTGACCGGAAGGCGCGGCTCGGCGTCGCCGGCCTTGAGGATGGTGAAGCCGTGGGTGACGAACGACGTCGAGGCGGTGACGGTCTGGCGGGACGGGCGGACGATCCGTTGGGCCGGTGCGCGCGTTGGTCGGTACGCGTCGGGGTCGAGGTTGGGGAGTTCGGCTGACAACGAGAACGTCGTCGGGCCTGGGTCGGGTTCAAAGGTCCACTCGACGTGGCCGTCGGCGTCGGTGGTGGCGTCGACGTCGGTGAGCAGGGTCGCTCCCGTCACCGTCGGATGGACGAGCACGCCGGGGACGCCGGCGCCGGCCTGGTCGTGGACCCGGGCGGTGAGCGTTCCCGGGCGGACCGTCGTCGCCACGTCGACGGAGAGCGGCGGGACGAAGGCGGCGTGGGCCACGGCGTCGGATTTGATGGCGCGGGCTCGGTCGAGCACGGCGGCCTCCTCGCCTTCGAAGCCGGCCATGCGATCGGGCGTGAGGGTGTCGAGCGACAGTGGGCCTGAGGGGTAGGTCGCGCCCATGAGGTCGTGCAGGGTGAGCATGACGGCGGCGGCGGAGACACGGTCGCCTTCGTCGGCGCTCGGGCCGTACTCGCCGACGGCCCAGGCGACCGCTCGTTTGGTCTCGGGGGCACGATCGTCGAGGGGCGTGGGGACGTACGCCAGGGCGGCGTCGGGGGCGGGGATGCCGTGGTCGATGCACCAGGCCGTGCCCAGGCCGGCGAGCTGGTAGCTGCCGTACCAGGAGCGGAAGCCGTCGACGATGGCGAAGAAGCCGGCGCCGTGGGACACCGCCGCCGACGCCGCTCGCGGTGGTGCGAACAGGCCGGCGCGGGAGATGGCGACGGGGAGGGCGGCGAGCACGCCAGGTAGGAGGAGGAACAGCAGGCACGACAACAGCAGGCGGCGGAGGGGCACGGGGAGGCCTCGGTTTGGAAGGGCACGACGACCGGACAGGAGGCGGGCAGGAGCCTGCGAGTACGCGGCCGAACCCACGACCGACGGAGGCGGGCAGGAGCCCGCGAGAAGCGCAGCGAGAGGCGGGGCCGAGATTCAGGAGAGCGGCGGCCGCAAACGAACGTCGGCGAAGGCGGGGCGAAAGCCCGCGAGAAAGACAGCGAAGGCGGGCCGAGGGCCTGCGAGGGTGAAGCGGGGCCGAGCCGAGCCGGAGCCAGGAACAAGGCCGAAAAGGCGGGGCGAAAGCCCGCAAGACAAAGCCGACACGACATCTATCACACGGGTGTGACAGCAAGCGAGGGGCAAACGAAGAACGAGGCAGCGGGCCGAGGGCTACAGGTGTTCAGGGATCGCGCCGACAGTCTGGGGATGCGAACGACTGCCCGCCGATCACGGCCCGCGAGGCGCTTCTTCGGGGTGGTGGCCGGGCTCGTGGCCTGCGCCGATGTTGCCGTCGCCACCGCCGTGCCCGACAACAGGTACGGCCTGCCGGTGATGCCGGACTCGATGCGGGGACCGCTGCTCGGCTACGGGGGCTTCCTGCTGGCCACGGGGCTCTATTTCGTCCTCACCTCGTTCGGCCGCCGAGGCCAGGCCCAAAAGAACGAGACCACGGCCGTCCAAGCCCTTACGGAAGCGTTCGTCGTCAACGAAGGCGAAGAGCGCCAGGTCATGCACGCCCTCCGCCAGAACGGTTGGTACGTGGCCGACGACGTCGCCCTGCCCCACGTCGAGGTCGACCACGTGGCCGTCGGCCCCGCCGGCGTCCTCGCCGTCCAGGTCATGTTCACCAACCGCCCCGACGAACGGGGCAAGCCGGCCATGCGGGCCCGCATCGCCGCCTCCGAACTGCGCAGGCTCCTGGCCCAGCGCGAGCTCCACGTCGACGTCGTCCCGGCCGTCCTCGCCTTCGGCCCCGGCCTGACCGAGGAACCCGGCGGCGTAAAGGTCGTCGACTCCGTGGCCATCCTGTTCGGCGACCAGGCGGGCTCGTGGATCGGCGAGCTGTCCCGCCGTGAGCTGCTCGACCAGCGCCTGGTCGACGCCATCCGCACCGCCGTCGGCGACGTCCGCGAAGAGCAGCCCGCACCGCGGGTCGAGGTCCCGGTACTCGCCCGTTCGTAGGGTGCTAAACCGGCCGCCCATGCCGGGCTGGCCGTTCTGGGCGGCGACGAGCGACGAACGCATCGAGCTGGCCTTCGACCTCGTGCGCCTCCAAGCCGGCGAGCGCCTGCTCGACATCGGCTGCGGCGACGGCCGGGTCCTCCTCCGGGCCGCGGCCCTGCGGGGCGCCCAGGTGACCGGCATCGAGCTCGATGCCGAGCTGGCGGCATCGGCCCGGGCCCTCCTGGCCGAGCACGGCGTCGAGGCCACGATCCTCGAGGCCGACTTCACCACCGCCCCCATCGAGGACGAGCCCCCCGACGTCGTCTTCGCCTACCTCAGCCCGTCGACCCTCCAGCGCCTGCGCCCCCGCCTGGCCGCGCTCCCCAACACGACCCGCATCGTGACCACCGGCTACGCCATCCCCGGGTGGCAACCCCAGGTGGCCGGCGGCCGCTGCTACGTCTACCTCCTGCCCCCGCTGGTCGAGGAGCCGACCACGTCCCCCGGGTGGGTGAGTGCCGGCGTCCTCGTCGCCATCCACCCCGACGCCCCGTCGCTCGTCGCGGTGAAGCTGCGGCCCAGGCACGCCGGCCCGATCGAGGTCAGCGTCGAGGGCGAGGAGCTGGCCGGGGCTATGACCGTCCGCACCGGCGCCGACGAAGGCACCGGTGATGAAGTCGTGGTCGACCTCCGCTTCGAGCCCCTCCCGGCCGGCACCGTCATCCGTGGCGCCCTGACCACCAACGACGCCGACGAGCCGCCGTTCCAGGTGTTCGTGGTGGTCGACGAGGGCGACCCGGGCATGTGGGGCCTCTCCCCCAGCCTGTGCGACCGGGTCGGGGCGGCCGTGGCCGAGGGCCACAGCGGGCTGGCGGACCTCCTCGACGAGGCCCGCCGGGCCGAGCCCGACTAGGGAAAGGCTGACTTCCCGGCCAGCCGACGAGCCGTCCGGCGCACAAGGCAGCTGGGGGCACCCAGGCGCAGGACATATGGCCCGCCGGACCGGCCGGGAAGAACAAGCGCGCGACCCACGCACCACGGCGGGCGATGGAGAGGGCCTTGTGGACCCTCCCCATCGCACCCCCCCGTGGGCCGCACTCAATACATGTACGAAGCAGGCGCTCCAGGATCGCGCATTTCCTGGAAGATTTTTCGACAGGGTCGGGGAATCCCTGAAGTCCGGTGCCGCGAGGGCGCCCCGCCACGTGCCACCATCCATCCGATGGCCAGCGCCCACGAGCCCGCCCCGCTGCAGGTCGACGCCGTCCTGGACGTGGTCCTGACCAGCGCCGGACGCCTGTTCGAGGGCGAGGGCGGGTCGGTGATGCTGCTGGTCGGGCCCGAGGAGCTCGAGGTCGTGGCCTCCCCGGCCAACCCCGCCGCCCTCGGCGCCCGTGTCCGTTTCGGCGAGGGCGTGGCCGGCAAGGTGGCCGAGAGCTGCGACCCCGTCCTGGTCAGCGGGCGATCGGGCAACCGGAGCAAGCCGGTCGACAGCGGCATGTGCGTGCCCCTCATGCACGACGGCCGCATCTTCGGGGTCCTCAACGTCAACGCCAGGCCCGGCCACACCTTCACCGACCACGACCTCGTGGCCGCCACCCAGTTCGCGGCCCACGCCGCCGACGCCCTGGCCGAGGCCCGCCTCTACGAGATGGGTCGCCGCCAGGGCGAGGACAACCCCGAGCGCCACCTCTCGTCCATGCTGAAGTACCTGAACAGCGCCGCCCTGGTCGATTTCGTCGAGCCCGGCGACGCCGAGGCGGTCAACGCCGCCGCCGTGGCCCGCTCGGTGGCCGACGAGGAGGAGCGCAACGGCCGGCCCACCGGCGTGCGCGGCCCGGGCGTCGCCCTCGTGAGCGGCCGGGCCCAACAACTCAGACGGGTGCTGCGGGAGCTCATCGAGAACGGCCACCTCCACGGCGAGCCCCCGGTGCGGGTGATCTTCGAGGCCGAGGACGACGACGTGCTGATGACGGTCGCCGACAGTGGCCCGGGCGTGCCCGTGCCCGACCGGGGCGCCGTCTTCGAACCCTACGGCCGCCTCGAGCGGGCCACCGACGGGCCCGGCGTGGGCCTCGGCCTCACCATCGCCAAGCGGCTGGTCGAGTCGATGGACGGCGACATCCAGGTGCTCGACACCCCCGTCGGCGGCACCGCCGTCCGGGTCCGCCTCGCTACCGCCGACTAGCTCAGGGGACGAGCACCACCCGGCCCACGGCCGCCCGGCTCTCGATGAACCCATGGGCGGCGGCGGCCTCGGACAGCGGGTAGGTGCGGTCGACGAGCACGGTCAACGCCCCCGAGGCCACGTCGGCGATGAGGTCGGCGATCATCTGCCTGGCCCTCGGGGTGGCGATCTCGGCGCCGAGGAAGACGCCGGTGAGCGATTGGTTGCCGTGCATCAACGACGACACGTCGACCGGGGTGAACTCCCGACCGGCGTTGCCGACGGTGATGCAGCGCCCCCGATAGGCCAGCGCTCGGAAGCTCGAGGCCAGCGTCGAGCCCCCGACGGGGTCGACGACCAGGTCGACGCCGCGGCCATCGGTCAGGCGCCGGGCCCCGACGGCGGCGTCCTCGACCGAGTAGTCGATGCCGTCACCCTCGGCCAGCCCGAGCGGCGACAACCTGGCCAGCCGTTCGGGAGAAGAGGCCGTGGCCAGGACTCTGGCCCCGGCCCGGGACGCGAGCTGGACCGCGGCCACGCCGACCCCACCGGCGGCGGCCTGGACCAACACCGTCTCGCCCGCTTGCAACCGGCCGAACTCGAAGAGGCAGTCGTGGGCCGTGCCGAAGGCGACGGGCACGCAGGCGGCCGCGACCACGTCGGCCCCATCAGGGATTGGCCACACGCCCGCGGCCGGCACCGCCACCAGCTCGGCGTGCGAGCCCGAGGCCATCGTGGCCACCACCTTGGTGCCCACCGCAGGCGCCCGATCGCCGGCGTCGGAACCGACCTCGACGATCGTGCCCGCGCATTGGTAGCCGACGATGTGCGGGTCGGAGGACATGGCGCCGCCCAACCGATTGAGGGTGTCGCCGCCCTCGATGCTGATGGCTTCGACCTGGATGAGCACGTCACGAGGACGCACGACCGGGTCGGGGACGTCGAGGTACTCGAGCACCGACGGCGGACCGGTGTGGTGGTAGGCGGCAGCTTTCACGGCAGGACCTCCGTCCCGAGGGCAGGGAACACCTTCGACACCTTGGCAACGAGGTACTCGCCGTAGGTACCCGAGTATCCCTCGATCTCGGCGTCCCACGACGGGTCGAAGAAGAACGGGAACGAGAGCCGTTCCTTGCCCGACGTGTTCAGCACCCGATGGGGCGTCGACAGGTAGCGCCCGCCGGTCATGCGCTGGAGCATGTCGCCGATGTTGCAGACGAACGAGCCCTCGATGGGCGGGGCGTCGATCCAGGCACCAGCACGCGACCGCACCTGCAGGCCGGGCTGCGCGTCCTGCAACAACATCGTGAGCAACCCGTAGTCGGTGTGCTCGCCCACGCCCCACCGTTCGGCGTCGGGCGGGTAGTGGAAGATGCGGAACAGGATCGTCGGGTCGGTCGTCAACGTGCGGGCGAAATGATCGGCCGGCAACCCGAGCCCGACGGCGATCAACGACATCAGCCGGTGGCCCAACGAGGTCATGGCGTCCAGGTAGGCCAGCACGGCGTCCTGCATCTCCGCCGAAGGAAACAGGTTGGGCCCGTGCAAGGGAACGTCCGACGGAGGAAGCTCGGCCCCGAAGTAGATGCCCTCCTTGCGGTCGGGCACGCCGGACGTCAGCTCGCCGCCCACGGGGAACCAGCCCCGCCACGCCCGCCCGCCCTGCGACATCGCGATCGACGCCTTCTCCGACTCGTCCAGGGCGAAGAACGAACGGGACGCATCGCCGAGCGCCTGCTGAAGTTCGATGGAGACGCCGTGGCCCACGACGTAGAAGAACCCGATGCGCCGGCAGGCGTCGTCGATAGCCCGGGCGGCAGCGTCGACCGACCCGGCCCCGATGTCGACCACCGGCAACCCCTCCATCCCCACGGTCTAGCGCGGCATGATGCGGGATGGCTCTCGCTCGCGGGTGGAAGGTGCTCGCGGTCACGTCGGTGGGCGTGTACCTGGTGTCGCTCGA
This sequence comes from Actinomycetota bacterium, assembly GCA_034668185.1. Classification (GTDB taxonomy): domain Bacteria; phylum Actinomycetota; class Acidimicrobiia; order Acidimicrobiales; family CADCTF01; genus DATLED01. The sequence goes on along the minus strand of JAXDPV010000132.1, from coordinate 2,517 downwards.
CGTCACCGTGGTCAACATCGCCTTCCCGTCGATCGCCCACGACTTCAGCAGCACCAGCCGCAACGCGCTGTCGTGGATCCTGTCGGGCTACAACATCGCCTTCGCCGCGGCCCTGCTGACGGCCGGCCGCCTGGCCGACCGCTTCGGCCGGCGGCGGGTCTTCTACACCGGCATCACCGTGTTCTCGGTGGCTTCGATGGCGTGCGGCCTTGCCCCCAACGCCGCCCTACTCATCGGCGCCCGCGTCGTACAAGCGCTCGGCGGCGCCCTCGTCATCCCGGCCAGCCTGGCCCTCGTGCTACCCGAGTTCCCGCCCAACCGGCGCAGCGCGGCCATCGGCATCTCGGGCGCGGTGGGCGGTGTCGCCGCCGCCACCGGGCCGAGCCTCGGCAGCCTCCTGGTGCAGACCGTGAGCTGGCGGGCCGTCTTCTTCATCAACGTGCCGCTGATCGTGGCCGCCCAACTGTTCGGCCGCCGCATCCTCGTGGAGTCGAAGGACCCGAACGCCCGCGGCAACCCCGACGTCATCGGGGCCATCATGGCCACCGCCGCCATCGGCTTCCTCGCCTTCGCCATCGTGGAGGAAGTCCCCGCCGCCCTCGTCGTCACCGCCGTGCTGCTGCCGCTCTTCCTTCTGCGCTGCGCCCGGCAGCCCGACCCCGTGCTCGACCTGTCGCTGCTGAAGCAGCGCTACTTCGCCACCGCCAACCTGGCCTCGTTCCTGTTCGCCGTGGGCTTCTTCGCCTTCCTGTTCGTCAACGTGCAGTACCTCGTGGGCGTGTGGCACTACGCCACCATTGGCGCCGGCCTGGCCATGACTCCGGGCCCGCTGTTCGCGGCCGCCGCGTCCGGGCCCGCCGGCCGCCTGGCCGACCGCTACGGCCACCGGGTGGTGATCGTGCCCGGCACCCTCATGTTCGCCGCCGCGCTGTTGATCCTCGCGGCCCGCATGGGGCCGACGCCGCAGTATTGGACGGTGCTGTTCCCGGCCAGCATCCTGACCGGCGTCGGCGTCGGGTTCTCGATCTCGACCCTCGGCAGCGCGGCCAACGCCTTCCTCCCGCCGACACGATTCGCCATGGGCAGCGCCTTCAACGCGACCTGCCGCCAGGTGGGCGCGGCCCTCGGCATCGCCATCGCCGTCGCCCTCCTCGGCACTCCGGGACGGCCCGACGCCGCCGCCGCCTTCGACCGGACGTGGATCGTGCTGGCGTCGACGTCACTCGCAGCCGGAACCGTGATGCTGCTGTTCTACCGGCGGCCGGTCACCGCGGGTCACGAAGCCGTCGTGCTACCGGTATGAGCAGCGCGGCCACGGCCGCGCCCCCGAGGATCACCGTCGTCACCGAGGTGCGGTCGGCGACGAACCCGCCCACCAGCAGGCCGATGGGCACGGTGCCGCCGAAGCCCATGATCCACAGCGCCATGACCCGCCCGCGCACCTGCTCGTCGAGGTGCTCCTGCAGTACCGACGACAGCGAGGTCACGGTGGCGAAGTAGCAGAGGCCGACGAAGAACACCACGGGGTAGGCGGGCAGGGCCGAGCGCAGGACGCCGAAGACGGCCAGGGCCACGCCGAACAGCAGCAGGCCGATGCGCACCGCCCCCGCCTTCGACCGGCCGACGAGCAGCGTGCCGACGGCGATCGCGCCGAGCGCGGCCCCCAACCCGAAGCAGGCGTAGAGCACGCCATAGGCCGTGCCCTGCACGTCGATGCCGAGATCCTCGCCGGCGTGTACGGGTAGCAGCCCGATGAAGGGCAGGCAGAAGAACGAGATCGACGCGATGAGCACCAGGCAGCGGCCGACGAGCGGGTCGCGCCTGGCCACGGCGAAGCCCCCGACCAACCGGCGCCAACCCTGCTCGCCCTGCTGTGGGTAGGGGCGCGGGATCGAGACGGTGGCCAGGGTCGCGATGGCGAAGAGGTAGGTCACGCCGTTGATCACGAAGATGCCGGGCACGCCGGCCCACGGCAGGATCACGCCGGCGATGGCCGGCCCGACCACCCGCGACAGGTTGAGCTGCACCGACTGCAACGACACCGCGCCCACCAGGTCGCGCTTGGCGACCAACTGGGGCAGCACGGCCGAGAACGTGGGCGCGTTCAAGGCGTTGCCGACGCCGATGCCGAGGACGACGAGGAACAGCGCGGTCTTCGACGGATGGTCGTGGGAGGCCACCACCGCCAGCACGAACGAGAGCAGCATCTGCTCCGCCTGGCACGCGATGAGCAGCATCCGCCGGTCGATGGTGTCGGCCAGCAGGCCGCCGACGATCGAGAGCAGCAGCAGCGGGCCGAGCTGGGCGAAGCCGAGGAGGGCGACGAAGCCCGACGACTTGGTGAGCTTGTAGGCGAAGGCGCCGAGGGCGACGTTCTGCATCCACGTGCCGATGTTCGACGCCAGCGACCCGAGCCACACCCGGCGGAAGGCCCGGTAGGCCAGGGCGGCGCGGGCGCTGCCGGCGGCGTAGGGGACGTCGCCGTCGAGGACGGCGTCTTCGGTCTGCTCCTGGTTG
>JAXDPV010000131.1:0-3360 GCA_034668185.1 Actinomycetota bacterium | reverse complement strand
AGGTCCGGCCCTCCTGATGCCGGTACGCTTCGGGCCGTCAGGCGGCGGCAGGGAGGGCGGGTAGTGCGAGCGATCATCGAAGGGCTCGAGACGCCCCACCCCATTGGGTTGGAGCTGCCCGGCCTGTTCCAGGACGACGACTTCACCCAGCGGTTCACCTCGGCGTTGGACGAGGTGCTGGCGCCGATCTTCCTCACCCTCGACGCCATCGAGGCCTACGTCGACCCGTGGCTCGCGCCCGACGACTTCCTCACGTGGCTGTCGGAGTGGGTCGGCATCCCGGTGGAGGAAGACCTGCCCGAGCCGCGAAAGCGGGCCATGGTCGCCCGGGCCGCGCAGCTCTACACGTGGGCGGGCACGGCCCGCGGCATCGCGGACCTGGTCGAGACCTACACCGGCATCAGGCCCGAGGTCGTCGACAGCGGCGGCGTGGCCTTCCAGGCGCTACCCGGCGGCGACGTGCCCGGGAACGACGACGCCACCGTGACCGTGCGCATCCCCGTCCCCAAGGGCGTCGAGGTCGACGCCGACCGGGTCGAGCGGCTGCTGCGGGGCACGCTGCCGGCCCACGTGATCACGACCATCGAAGTGACGGGCCCGTCGAAGAAATGATCGTCTGCACCAACTGCGGAAACCACAACGAGGACGGCGACGAGTTCTGCGGCTCGTGCGGCAAGTTCCTCGAATGGGTCGGCCAGCGGGTCGAGGTGGCCGCGCCGGTCGCCGTCGCCGAGCCCGAGCCCGAGGTCGAGGCGGCCAAGGTCGGCATCGTCGACCGGGTGAAGGCCGCCGTCGGCATCGACGACCACGCCGGTGGCGCGGCGCCGCCCGAGGTCGATCCCGAAGCCGAGGCCGCCGCCGCGGCTGCCGCCGAGGCCGAAGCCGCCGCGGCAGTGGCTTCCGCGGCCTCCGCGGCCGAGCAGGCCAGGCTCGAAGGCGAGGCCGCCGAGGCCGCCCGCCGGTCGGCGTTGGCCCAGGAGGAGGCGCGCCGGCGGGCCGAGGAGCAGGCCAAGGCCGACGCCGAAGCCGCGCTTGCCCGCCAGGCGGAAGCCGAAGCGCGGGCCAAGGCCGCAGCCGAGGCCGAGGCCCTGCGGCGGGCCGAGCAGGAGGCCAGGCGCAAGGCCGAGGACGAAGCGCGGGCCGTCGCCGATGCCGAGCGCCGGCGGGTGGCCGAGGCCGACGCCGCCCGGCGGGCCGAGGAGGAAGCCGCCGCCCTGGCCGCGGCCGAAGCGGCATCGGCCGCCGCCGCCGAAGCCGCCCGCGAGGCCGAAGCCGCCGAGCGCCAGGCACTGGAGGCCGCGGCCGCCGAAGCCGCAGCCGCGGTCGAGACCGCCCGGCGAGCCCAGGAGGAAGCCAGGCTCGCGGCCGAGGCCGAAGCCCGGGCCGCGGCCGAGGCCGAGGCTCACGCCCGTGAAGAAGCCGAAGCCGCGCGGCGCGCCGAGGACGAAGCCGCCCGCCGGGCCCAGGAGGAAGCCAAGGCCAAGGCCGAAGCCGAAGCCCGGGCCAAGGAGCAGGAGGAGGCCAGGCAGCGGGCCGAGGAGGAGACGCGGGCCCGCATCGCCGCCGAGTCCAGGGCCAAGGAAGAGGAAGAGGCCCGCCGCCGGGCCGCGGCGCTGTTGTCGCGGCCGAAGGCGCCGGTCGCTCCGGTGGTCGACGACGCGCCCGATCCGGCGGTGGCCATGGTGGCGCCGGCGGCCACGCCCCCAGGCGAGGTGCAAGCGGTCAAGCCGGTGGCCCAGCAACCGGTGGCCCAACAGCCGTCGACGATGAAGGCGCCGCCCCGGCCCGATCCCAAGACGCGGATCGAGGAGCGGGTCGTCAAGGAAGGCGACCTCGTCTGCGACCAGTGCGGCGAGGGCAACGACCCCGCCCGCAAGTTCTGCCGCAAGTGCGGCAACTCGTTGGCCAAGGCGGTGCCGGCCAAGAAGGTGCCGTGGTGGAAGAAGCTGTTCTCCCCCAAGGTGCGGGCGTCGAAGTCGTCGGGCGGGGCCAAGGCCAAGCTGGCCAAGGCCAACGACGCCCGCTTCAAGAGCCGGCTGTGGCTGGCCCGGGTGCGCTACGCGTTCGGCTTCCTCGCCATCGTCGGCATCGTCGGCGTGAACCTGCGGGCGCCCAACTTGCGGACCCAGGCCGTCGACAAGGCGCAGTCGATCTTCACCAGCGCCAAGGACATGTTCAACCCGCAGTTCGAGCCGGTGAACGCCGTCGAGGTCACGGCCTCGTCGGCCGCGGCCAACCACCCGCCCGGGCTGGCCAACGACCTCGGCTCCAACACCTACTGGGCCGAGGGCGTCGAGGGCGACGGCATCGGCCAGTCGGTCTCGTTCCGCTTCGAGACGAAGGTCGACCTGACCAAGGTGATCATCAGCTCGGGCGCGGCCGAGTCGCCCGACGTGTTCCTCAACCAGCCCCGGCCCAAGCAGCTCCACCTCGTGTTCGACAACGGCGGCAGCGCCGACATCACCTTGAAGGACCAGCTCAAGAACCAGGGCTTCACCTTGAAGGGGGCCAAGGGCGTGTCGAAGGTCGACATCGTGATCTCGTCCGTCTACAAGGGCAAGGCCGGCACCGACACCGCCATCGCCGAGGTCGAGTTCAAGAAGAAGGGTTGACGCCCAGCTCTCGGAGCACGGCGTCGTAACGCTCCTTGGCCTTGCGGGCCGCGGCCGGTTCGCCGGCCTGCTCGTTGGCTTGGACGAGCAACCGCCAGAGGGCATCGCGGTAGTGGTCGATGCGCAGGCCGCGGTCGGCTTCGGTGGCGGCGCCGGCGGCATCGCCTTCGCCGAGCAGGAGCTCGGCCCGCGCCTGCGACGCGTCGGCGGCCGCGAGCCGGTACCTGTCGCGCTCCCCCAGCACCCACTCGGCCGCGCCCTCGTCGGCCAGCACGTCGGCGTCGTAGAGGTCGAGGGCGGCGCCGAGGTCGGCGATCGCCGCCGGGTTGTCGCCGCTGGCCCTGGCCGCCTTGGCCGCGTTGACGGCCCGATCGAAGCGGACGAGGTCGACGGCGTCGGGGCCGACATCGAGGCGGTAGGTGTCGCCTTCACGAACGATGATCGTGGCCGCGCCCCTCGCCACGCCAGGTTCGAGGAGCTGGCGCAACGACGAGATCGCGACCTGGAGGTTGCGGGTGCCGAGCTTCTGGTCGTTCTCCGCCGGCCACAACACGTCGACGATGCGGTCGCGGTGTACCGGTTTGCCGGCCGACAGCGCCAGCAACCGCAACAACGACCGCACCCGCGGCTTGATCGGCGAAAGGTCCAGCACCTCTCCGTCCAACTCCGCCACCAACGGCCCGAAGCACCGCACCCGCAACCCCGTCACCGTTTTGACAGCCGAATCCCGCCAGATCTGGCGGGATTC
>JAXDPV010000130.1:0-4909 GCA_034668185.1 Actinomycetota bacterium | reverse complement strand
CACCGCCATCGACGACCAGCGGGCCCAGGAGCTCGCCGGCCTGGCCACCAGCCTGGCGGGCGCGCCCGACGTGCCCCTGACCCTCGCGCCCACGCCGGAGACGACCGAGGCCCTGGCCGCCAGCGCCCGCGACGCCGACAAGGCCACGGCGTCGAGCTTGGTGGACGTGGCCGGCAGCGACGCCACCGCCCGCGAGGTGCTCGGCGGTCCGTACGTCTCCACCAACCTCACGGCCATGATCGCCGGCGGGCTCGAGGCCGAGCAGGCGGCCCAGCTCGCCCGGGGCACCAGCACCTTGGGCGGGTTGTTGCACACCACCCCGACAACCACGACCCGCCTGGTCGACGAACGCCTCGACGACGCCGCGCTGGGCTACCTCCAGGACCAGGCCGCGCCGGTCACGCGCCTGGTCATCCCCGAACCGCTGCTCGACCCGATCGCACGCGACACCACCTTGCTCGCGCCCTTCGACGTGGAAGGGCGTCGCGGCCGCATCGCCGCGGTCATGGCCGACGCCGGCCTCACCGCCCACTTCGGCGGGCGCGATCCGGTGCTGGCCGCCTACCGCCTGCTGGCCGACCTCGCCGTCCTCTACTTCGACCACCCAGGCGAGGCCCGCGGCGTGGTGGCCATGCCGCCGGCAACGTGGCAGCCGTCGGGGGTGCTGGCCAAGCACGTGCTCGCCGGCCTGACCAACAACCCGATCCTCGGCCCGGCCACCGTCGACCGCCTGTTCGCCGACGTCCCGCCGGCCACCGGACCGCCGCCACCGCGGTCGACGCCGAACGCCAGCCGGACCCTCGTCCGCCGGTTCGCGCCGCTGCCCGCGGGCACGGCCCCGCCGACGATGCCGGGCCCGACCGTACGCGCCGCCCGCAACCGCATCACCTCGTTCGCCACCGCGGTGGAAGCCAACAACCCCGTGCTCGACACCCTCGACCGCACCTTGCTGGCGTCGGAAGCCAACGACCTGCGGGCCCGCGAGCGCACCCTCTACCTCACCGGCGTGCAGAACCAGATCCGGGCCCAGGTCGACAAGATCGCCATGCCCCAGAACCGCTCGATCACCCTGACCGCCCGCGAGGGCGAGATCCCGGTGACGGTCACGAGCACGCTCTCGTACCCGGTCAAGGCGGTGCTCCGGTTCAGCAGCGACACCCTCGAGTTCCCCGACGGCGACTCGGCCGTCCTCGAGTTGAACCGGCGCAACACCACCACCCGCATCACCGTACGGGCCCAGTCGTCGGGATCGTTCCCGTTGCGGGTCAGCCTGGAGACGCCCGACGGCAACCTGGTGATCGCCGAGAGCCGCTTCACCGTGCGCTCGACCGCGATCAGCGGCGTCGGCACCGCGCTGTCGATCGGCGCGCTGCTCTTCCTCCTCGTCTGGTGGGGCAACCACTTGCGGGGGCGGCGCTCGCGCAAGCTGGTGCCCGCGGGATGAGCGAGATCGCCAACCCCGGCCTGGCCCGCAACACCGCCATCCAAGCGGTCGGCACCGCCCTGTCCCGCCTCACCGGTTTCGGCAAGGTCTTCGCCTTCGCCTACGCCCTCGGAGCCGGCCGCTTGGCCGACACCTACACGTTGGCCAACAACACCCCGAACATCATCTACGAGCTCGTCCTCGGCGGCGTGCTGTCGGGCACGGTGCTGCCGGTCTTCGTCCGCGAGCTGCGGCGCGACGACGAGAGCGAAGGATGGCGGGCGGTGTCGGCCGTCATCACGCTGGCGGCGGTGGCGTCGTTCGTGCTGGCCCTGGCCTTCGTGGTGGTGGCGCCGCTCTTCATCCGCCTCTACACCCTGCGCACCGGCCGGGCCGTGGGCGACGACCAGATCGCGGTGGCCACCAACCTCCTCCGCCTCTTCGCCCCCCAGGTCTTCTTCTACGGCGTGATCAGCGTGACGACCGCGCTGGTGCGGGCCCGGCGGAAGTTCGCGGCCCCGATGTTCGCCCCGGTGCTCAACAACGTGATCCTGATCGCGCTGTTCCTCGCCTACCCGCACCTGGTCGGCACCCGCAGCCTCGACGCCGTGCGCGACGACCCCCGAGCCCTGCTCCTCCTCGGCCTGGTGACCACCGCGGGCGTGGCCGCCATGGCCGCCGGCCAGTTCCCGCTGAGGACCGTGCGCCGGCACGTGCGGTGGGTATGGGACCCGCGCCACCCGGCGGTGAAGACGATCGTCAGGCTCTCGGGCTGGACGGTGGGCTTCGTCGTGGCCAACCAGGTCGCGCTGTTCGTCGTCTACCTCCTGGCCAACGGGCGGCCGGGCGACGTCACCGTCTACTTCCTCACCTACACCATCTTCTTGTTGCCCCACGGGGTCGTGGCCGTGTCGATCATCTCCACCGTCCAGCCCGAGCTGGCCGACCGGTGGGCCGCCGGCGACCTCGACGGGTTCCGCCACCAGCTCAGCGTCGGCCTCCGCAGCATCGCTGCCATCCTCGTGCCCGCGGCCGCGGGCTACGCCGTGCTGGCCCGGCCGATCGTCTCGGTGCTGCTCGAGCACGGCGCCCTCGGCAACGCCGGCGCCGACCGCGTCGCCGGCACCCTCGCGCTCATGGCCCTCGGCCTGCCGGCCTTCAGCGCGTGGCTGTTCCTCACCGCCGCCTACCAGGCGATGCAGAACACCCGCACGCTGTTCTCCCTCTACCTGGTCGAGAACGCGGTCAACGTGGTCGCGGCCGTCGCCCTCTACCCGGTGCTCGGGGTCCAGGGCCTCGGCCTGGCCTACGCCCTGGCGTACGCCGCGGGCACGGCCGCGGCCGTCGTCGACCTGCGCCGGCGGACGGGCGGCGTCGACGGCCCCGCGATCCTGCGCTCGCTCACCCGCGTCGGCGCGGCCACCGCGGTGATGGCCGCGACCGCGGCCTTGGTCGCCCGCGCCGTCGGTTCCGAACACGGCCTCGGAGCGTTGCTGCGTGCCGGGGTCGCGACGGTGACCGGTGTTACCGTCTACCTCGCCGCCGCCCGGGCCCTCCGAGTTGGCGAGCTGAACGCATTGCTCTCGCTTCGGAGGCGTCGGTGATCAGTGGTTGGCTGGTCAAGCTGCTGGTTGGCATCGCCATCCTGGCCTTTGCCGTGATCGAGCTCGGCTCGCCGTTGATCGGCCGGGCCCAGGCCGACGACGCCGCCCATGCCGTGGCCGACGAGGTCGCCTTCCACCTCCACGACCCCGGCCAGTTCACCGACGAAGCCCTCAAGCAGGCGTGCGCAACCGAGGCCGCCCGCCACACGGTGACGGTCCTGGCCTGCGACTACGACGGGACCACCAACAAGGTCAACGTCACCATCACCAAACACGCGCGGTCGTTCCTGCTCGACAAGATCAGCGTGACCAAGGACTGGTACGACGTCGAGGCCCACGCCTCCGCCACCCCGAAGTGAACCAAGGAGCTCCATGGCCACCATCAGGATCGTGACCGACAGCTCGTGCGACCTCCCGCCCGAGCTCGAAGCCAAGCACGCCATCGACATCGTCGCGCTGACGGTGCGCTTCGGCGAAGAGGAGTTCGTCGACCGTCGCGACCTCACCCCCCAGGAGTTCTGGGCGAAGATGGCCTCCTCGGCGGTGCTGCCGGAAACGGCCGCCCCCGCGCCCGGCGCCTTCGAGGAGGCCTACCGTCGGGCCGCGGCCGACGGTTGCGACGGCGTGGTCTGCATCGCCTTGTCGGCGGCGCTGTCGGCCACCTTCTCCTCCGCCGAGCTGGCGGCCAAGTCGGTGGCCGACGTCATCCCTGTGCGGGTGATCGACTCCCGTTCCCTGACGATGGCCCTCGGCAACATGTGCCTCTCGGCGGCCCGCATGGCCGAGCAGGGCAAGGGCCTCGACGACGTGGCCGGCGCCGTGGAGGACATCGTCGAGCGCACCGAGATCTACGCCGCCCTCGACACCCTCGACAACCTCAAGAAGGGCGGCCGCATCGGCGGGGCCCAGGCGATGCTCGGCTCCATGCTGTCGATCAAGCCGATCATCAACGTCACCAGCGGCAAGGTCGAGCAGGAGTCGAAGCAACGCACGCGGTCGAAGTCGCTGCGCTACCTGGCCGACAAGGTGCGGGCCCATCCCGCCGTGGAGAACCTGGCGATCATGCACGGCGACGCGCCCGACGTCGACGAGATGCTCGACCTGCTGGCGCCGGTGTACCCCCGTGACGAGATCATCGTCGGCCAGCTCGGTGCGGTGATCGGCGCCCACGGGGGGCCGCGCATCATGGGGATCACCTTCCAGTTGCCCCGCTGAGGATCGGGCCGGGCGAGGGTAGGAGGTCCCGGTGACCCTCCTGGCCGGGCGGTACCGGCTCGAGCATTCGATCGCGCGCGGCGGTATGGCCGAGGTGTGGGAGGGCGTCGACGAGGTGCTGACCCGCTCGGTCGCGGTCAAGCTCCTGCACCCCCACCTGGCCGCCGACGAGGCCTTCCGCGAGCGGTTCAGGCGCGAGGCCATCGCCGCCGCCCGCCTGGCCCACCCCTCGGTCGTGGCCACCTTCGACACCGGCGAGGACGGCGGCCGCGCCTACATCGTGATGGAGCTCGTTCGTGGTCGCACGCTGCGGGCGGTGCTCGACGAGGCCGGCGTCCTGAGCCCGCAGTTGGCCGCGGCCATCGGCATCCAGGTGGCCGACGCGTTGCAGCACGCCCACGAAAACGGCATCGTCCACCGAGACGTCAAGCCGGCCAACATCCTCGTGTGCGACGCCGACGCCGAGGGCGGTCGCGAGAGCCCGGTGCGGGTCAAGGTGGCCGACTTCGGCATCGCCAGGGCGGCCTCGGCCAGCGGCGTGTCCGACCTCACCCAACCTGGCGCGTTGCTCGGCACCGCCAAGTACCTGGCGCCCGAGCAGGTCGAGGGCGAGGAGCCCACGCCCCGCTCCGACGTCTACGCGCTCGGCGTGGTGCTCTACGAGTTG